>CAIXTV010000018.1 GCA_903922465.1 uncultured bacterium | reverse complement strand
TTATCCTTATGAACCGGAAATTCATAGTGTAAAAGGAGTTTCTTTATCCTTATGAACCGGAGAGTCATACTTAATTACGTAGGGATTCAGAGGACAACCACCATTTTTTTCCTCATCAACAAAACCTGCTTTTCATCCAAAACAGAAACAAAATACATCCCATTGGAAAGTCCGTTTAGTTCAATAGAAATATTCTTTTCTGGAGTAAGGATGATTTGTTCCTTTAATTTGCGTCCGCTCACATCACTAATAATAATTTTAGATTGAGAAGTGAGCAAATTGGGTGAACTAAGGGTTAAATGTGTTTTTGCAGGATTGGGATATAATGAAAAAGCAGCTCTTCCTCCTGCCTCGTCTATCGAAATGGGCACCACCGAAATAGTTTGCCTGAGCGTATCAATTTGATTACATTTAAATACGTTAAGCAAAACCGAATAAGTGCCATAAGCTGCATAAGTATGGAGGGGCTGATTCAAGGTTGATGTATTGGCATCGCCAAAATCCCACAAATAGCTGTCGGCAAAGGTCGATAGATTGTAGAATTGCACATTCAGCCCAACTGCAGAAGTGCTAAACTGAGCTTTAGGGTCGTAAGCACCAACATTCCAATTTATCAAACTATCATAAACCACGGTTTTCACGGCCTGAATAATCTGTGTAAACTCAGTAGGGGTGACTGTATATTGATAGTGAATTAAATTAGGGTCTTTGCGGAAAATGCTGCTGTAAAAACAACAAGCTGCAGCAAAGGAAGCCACTGCCGAAGGGTGACTTTCGTCGGCCTGATACAATTCGATAAGTGGATAATTATCGCGAATGTAATGAAACACAGCACCAACAGGCGAAAGTATGGCCTGATTGTCGTTGGCCATCATGCTATAGCGGAGTTTCAGCAAACTATCCATCCCCTGATAGGTACAAACGGGTGGCCATGAAGCACAATTGGATGCATCGCCGTTTTTCCGGCCCCAAGTCATATAAAACACGGTTTCGGCACAAGGATTATAGGCATTTATCAGGCTATCGAGTTTGCGGGCATAGGGGAAAGTCTCTGTTTGCACCTGGGAAATGGGGAAACTTGGCATCTGACTTTGTTCTTGAAGTACCACATAGTCCCATCCGCCCATCATTATTTTTGCAATGCTGGTGGCGTCCACCGTATGCATCTGAAATGAATAGCCTCCCGGAGAATTGCTGTCGAAAAACACGGTATCTCCGGCCGAAAGGGCCACATCATGCAATAAAGTGGGCAAATCGTTTACATAAGTGTAACTGTTGCCTAGGAATAAGACTTTCTTGGATGTTTGACTGAAGGAGGGGAGGGTGAGGGTTAAGGCTAAGATTAAGGTTGAGATTAAGGTTGAGGTTAAGGTAAGTTTATTCATGGTGATTGTTTTATGAAATTTTAAGATTCTTTGTAAAACACCGCGAAAGGGCACTACTTCAAGGCACACAAAGATTTGCACAAAGTTAAGTAAAGATTTTAATACTCAATCAAACCTTCTCTTTTCCTAAAAAATAATACCTTTACACCCTCATTTTAAAACCAAAAAACACATGTTAACGCTCTTACGAAAAGAACTGCATAGTTTCTTAAGTTCACTGATAGGTTATGTGGTGATAGTGGTGTTTCTAATCGTTAACGGGCTCTTCCTATGGGTTTTCCCTCTCGATTTCAACATACTCGACTATGGCTATGCCAACCTGGACGGTTTATTTATGTTGGCTCCCTTCGTTTTTCTCTTCCTTATTCCGGCAATCACCATGCGCTCGTTTGCCGACGAAAAGAAATCGGGGACCATAGAAATATTGCTGACCAAACCCCTCTCCGACTTTCAGATTATCTTTGCTAAATATCTGGCCAGTGTTGTATTAATCATCTTTTCGCTGATACCTACCCTCATTTATTACATCACCATCTACCGTTTGGGCTTGCCTCCCGGCAATCTCGACATAGGAGGGATAATGGGCTCCTACATTGGATTGTTCTTTTTGGGTACAGCCTTCGCAGCAGTGGGCATCTTTGCTTCATCGGTGAGCAGCAATGCCATAGTTTCATTTGTTATTACGGTTTTTATGTGTGGATTCCTGTATGTTGGCTTCGAATTTATTTATTCCTTTGCCCTATTTGGTAAGGTCGACCTGCTTATTCAGGCATTGGGCATCAACGCACACTATACTTCGATGAGCCGCGGTGTGATTGACACCCGCGATGTGTTATACTTCCTGAGTTTTATTGCTTTTTTTGTGATGCTCACACGCATCAGCATGCAAAGTAGAAAATGGTAAACAAACTGAAATAACTCAACTCCTATGTCAGATATAAAAAGAAATATAAAACGAGGAAATTTGATGCAACTCTTGATGAGTGTTGTCATTATCATCCTAATTAATGTGATTGGTTATTTTGTTTTCACTCGCTTCGACCTTACGAGCGAAAAACGATATACTTTATCGGAAAACACCCGCAATTCATTAAAAAACCTGAATGATGTGGTTTACTTTAAGGTGTATCTCGAAGGGGAATTTCCTTCAGGGTTTAAACGCTTGCACAACGAAACCCGCGAAATGCTTGAAGAATTCAGGGCCTACTCCAACAACATACAATATGAATTCATCGATCCTTCTGCCAATCCTGATAAGAAGGAAATGAATTCGCTTTATCAGCAATTGGTGCAGAAAGGCATACAACCTACCAATCTGCAAACCAAAAACAAGGGCGGCTCGTCGCAACAAATTATTTTTCCCGGGGCTATTGTTTCCTATCAAGGGCGCGAAGTGGCTTTGCCCCTGCTCGTCACCCAAATGGGACTGGCTGCTGAGGCTCAATTGAACAATTCAATACAGTCGCTCGAATATAATTTGGTGAGTGCCATCCGCAAGGTGACCATCAAGGATAAACCTAAAATTGCTTTTATTGAAGGACAGGGCGAGTTGCAGCGGATTTATCTGGCCGACATCACTCAATCCTTGTCTGAATATTATGCTGTTGAGAGGGTTACTATTGATGGGAAGATTAACAGCCTTACCGACCACATTATTGACTCGACGGGCAATATCATCAAGAATAAATACAAAGCAATCATCATTGCTAAGCCCGATAGTGTGTTCAACGAAAAGGATAAATTCATTATCGATCAATATGTGATGTATGGGGGTAAGATTTTATGGCTGTTAGACCGCACCTTTGCCAGTATGGACAGCCTGCAAGGGTCTGCTATGACGCCTGCCATTCCTCTTGATATAAATTTAGACGACATGCTCTTCAAATATGGGGTGCGCATCAACGCTAACCTTGCTTTGGACCTGAATGCTCTGCCCATCCCCATGGTGACTGGCAGCATAGGCAACCAACCTCAGCAAACTTTCTTGCCTTGGTTCTATTTCCCTATCCTTACGCCTACTTCAAAGCATCCGATTGTTCATAATCTTAATGCCATTAAAACTGAATTCATTTCAACCATAGATACTTTGGTGGCTCCCGGGGTGATGAAAACGGTTTTACTCACCACATCGAAGTATTCGCGAATAGTGAATGCTCCAACAGTGGTCAATCTCGAAATATTGAGGCAAGACCCCGACGAAAGACAATATAATATGCCCTTCTTGCCCGTTGCTGTTTTGTTGGAAGGCAATTTCGAGTCGGTTTTCAAGAACCGCCTTGCGCCTGAAGTTGAAGAAACCCCCGAAATAGGCTTCAAAGAAAACAGCCCTGCCACTAAAATGATAGTTGTGGCCGATGGCGACATCATTAAAAGCCAATTGCACTACGCCAAAGGCTATCCCCTACCGTTGGGTTACGACCAATACACCAAGGAGATGTTCGGCAATAAAGATTTCATCCTGAACTGCGTGAACTATTTGTGCGACGATGCAGGATTAATCAGCACACGCGCCCGTGAACTGAAAATCCGCCTCCTCGATAAAACGCGTGTGGAAAAAGAAAAGCTGAAATGGCAACTCATTAACACCTTAGTGCCCATTGCTCTGATTGTTTTGTTTGGAATTCTCCAAACCTTATGGCGCAGAAGAAAATATGCTAAATAAACCAACCTATGAAAAAGAACCGGATTATACTTCTCATCACCCTTTTGCTTGCTATTGTTGCCATCATTGTGATTGCTACCCAATCGAGCAATACTCTTCGTAATAAAAACAATGATTTTGCAATAGAGGACTCCTCTTTTGTCACCAAAATATTCTTATCTGATAAAAACCATCATTCAACTCTGCTAAAGAAGGTGGAACCGGGCAATTGGACAGTGAATGATAAATATTCAGCCCGTCCCGACTTGGTAAATCTTTTACTTTACACCCTCACCCACATCGACATTAAGTCGCCCATTTCGAAAGCGGCACACGACAACACTGTTAAGCGCTTGTCGGCTATTGGTGTGAAGGTGGAAGTCTATCAGATGGCTTATCATATCAACATTTTCGGGAAACTAAAGATGTTTCCTTATGAGAAACTGGTTAAGACTTATTACGTTGGTGATGCCACCATGGACAATATGGGAACCTATATGGTGATGGAGGATTCGCAGGAGCCTTACATTACTTTTCTGCCTGGGTTTAACGGCTATATTTCGCGGCAATACACCCCTGTTGAAGCCGAATGGCGCAGTCATAAAATCGTTAGCCTTTCTATCAATCAAATCAAAAGCATTCAATACGAAGATATTGAAGATCCAAAACAATCCTACATCATTCAGCGCAATGGCAGAGAGTTTGGCTTGATGCAATTGATGAGTAAACAAAGCATTCCGCTATTCGATACGCTGAAAGTGGTGGATTTGTTTACTTCTTTTAAGACCTTGAACTTCGAGGACGCTTTAAACGAATTAAATAAGACTTATAAAGATACCATAACAGCCCAAAAGCCTTTCAACATACTTACTATTACGGATGTGAACGGTGTTGTGCAAACGGTTAAGGCGTTTAAGAAACCAAACTTCACAGGAGAAGTGGATGCTAGCGGTCAGATCTTTGTGTATGACCGCGACAGATTTTATGCTTTAATAAATGGCGATAAAGACTTCGTTCTATGCCAGTATTTTGTTTTCGATCGTATGCTGAAACCACTGTCTTTTTTTATGCCTGCTCAATAGCAACTGCTTATAAAGGCTGAGAGGATAGAATTGGTGATTTAGTGAATTGGTTATTGGGTGTATTAAGTTATTTGGTTACTATAACTCCATATTTAAGTGTTGAGTCTGGTGAGCTTCTCAAAGAGCTTCTTAATAACTAATAACACATTAACTTAATAACCTATTTCCCCTTCAGTTATTGGGTGTATTGAGTTATTAGGTTATTATGTCTGCATAATTTAGGCTTTGAGTCCGGTGGCGAAAAAGAAAATGTCACTAAGAAACTTATCTTAAAGCCTAACAGGTTTCAAAAACCAGTTAGGCTTTAAAGTGAAATATGCAATATTATGTGTCTAAACTCCTAAAAAGAGTTTCCGAAATTGGCTATTTCAACATCAGTTTTTCGCCACTAACCCCATTAATTCGTAAATAATAAAGGCCTTTAGGAGAATTCTCCATGCGAATTGAGGCATCACTGCCCGAAATCTCCATTATTACATCGTTTAACTTTCTGCCATTCACATCAAAAAGATCAAGGGTAAGTATTTTGCTTGAATATTTTATATTGAAAATATTAATAGAGGGGTTTGGATATATCTGAGTGCCTAAATCGTTTGTATTGATATCGTTAAGACCTAAAGGCTTAAGTGTAAGCTGTAGACCATCGATATACAGGGTGCTCCCTAAGCCTATATAACTCCCATTATTAATATTATTGTTGGCGGTGAAGGATATATTTAAGGTGTCGGCAAGGGGCCATTCGTTATAACTTACCGGAATTTCGAAATAGGCATAGGAATTGCTTGGAAGCAAGGGCACCAGCATGCTGTCGACACACAATGTTTGCTGAGTAGCCGTATTCCAGCGATACAAAAAGATGCCTGCATAGGCAGTGTCGGGGCCTACGGGAAAATATTTATAGTAACCCGAAATCTTATCGGGGTTTTGCGATACAGGCATGCCCCCAATTGGATAAGTATTATTGGTAGGGAATTGACCATTGGTAATATAGGCTAAAGTATCGCCTCCTAACATCTGAACTGATTTAATTTTCATCGAATAATTGCCTTCATAGCTATCGGTGGACTTTGTTGCGCATAAATCAGCAGGGTTGCAAATAAAATTCAGGGTATTCCAACTGTCGGGTTCATCGTTTCCGATATTGTTCCATTGTTCAAAATCGCCGTTAGGGAATGGACTTCCGCTAGGATAGAAGCTTGCATTGTCGATAAAAAGGTTGCTTCCGACAATGGGGTTGTTGAAATCCGAAGAAGTAATCATTACGGCAAGGGTGTCGGCCTGAGCGGTATCAGACCACAAAATGGGGGTTGTGAATTTGGAATAAACAGGGTTAGAGCCCGTAAAATGTCCAAAGGCCCAACCAATTACGGTTCCGTTTTTCTTAAGGGCAATAATGGATTGGGCAGTATCGCCGGGCATGATGTTAAACTTAAAATAGGCGGAAACGCTATCGGGATGCCCAATAAAGGGAATTCCTCCGTTTACGCCACTAGCCGAAAAATCTCCAAAGTAAATGACCCCTAAAGCAGGGCCTCCATTAGTATTAACGGTCTGAAGGTGCGCAGAAAAACTTCCAGTATAGCTGTCGGTACTCTTACGAACATTCCCTTGGGGAAGATCATAAAAAGCACTCGCATTTGAGGTGAAATACAGCATTGGATCCTGATAATAAACAGCGTAATTCCAGGTTTCAAAGCCTCCATTAGGAATGGTTTGGGCCTTTATGCTAAAGGTCGAAACCCATAAAATGATAAATGTGAAACAAATAATCTTTTTCATAGCATTTGTGTTTAAAATTGAGTGCTAAATTACAAATATTTCAGCTAATGCGCAATGTTTTTATAATGTTTATATCGTTCTAATACTTCATTCACAAAGCGTAAAGTCTCAACACCCCTGTAAAAGCCACTCTTTACCACAGCATCGTTATAATAATGTGCCTTCGACTTCAATACTAGGAAAGTATCTACGTTATGCTCCCAAACTTTGGGGTCTTTATGGTATTTTTTCGCCAATTCAATGGCATCTAAAACGTGTCCTGGTCCCGAGTTGTAGGAAGCTACCACAAATTTCATCCTTTCGAGAGGATTATCGACTTCTTTTGGAATTAATTTATCGAGATAATGAATGTATTTTGCCCCTCCTTCGATTTGTTTCTCGGCTGATGAGCCAGGAACTATTCCATAATTCTTAGCAGTGGAAGGCATTAGCTGCATAATTCCAAAACAACCCGACCAACCCTCGAGGCTTACAATGAAATGCGATTCTTGATAAATCAATGAAGCCAACAAACGCCAATCCCAATGATATTTTGCAGAAACTCGGCGTAAAATCTTGTCGTAAGGTGTGATAACTCCCTTGCCTTTGGTGTTGAATTCCGAATTAAGCAGGCGAATGGAGCGCTGATTGATGAAATATTTCTCGACCAAAATCTTGTAATCTTTAGTTTTCATGAAATTCTTCATCCAATCATTAATGGTGTCTTTAAAATCGAGGGAAGTTTTACGAATAGCCCAGGCTAGCTTCTGGTCAGAAGCTATTTGTGTTGTAAAATCGAGGTTTGGATAATATGCCTGGTTGACTCTTGCAATGTTTTCAACCACTATGGTGTACTTGATTTCGCCATTCGCCACCATAGCAATAAGTTGCTCGGCCTCATTCTCGCTATCAGCCACGATATGAAGTGGAATCCCAACTTTTTCCTTCAGAAAATGGAGTTGTTCGCAATAAGATGAATTCTCTTGAACATAAATCGTATCATATTTCCAGCTCATCGGTCCCCGAATGAGCATTGAATTAAGTTTTTTCTCACTCATTTTCTCCCAACCAAGGGGTTTACGCTGAACCAAGACCTGACGGGTAGTGTAAAAAGACTTAGCAAAGTCCATAGACTTTAATCTTTCAGGTGTAATGGTCAAATTCGATGCAATTACATCGCAACTTCCATCTTTTAGGTGGGCATAGCTTGCACTTAGGTTTTTATCTACCACAAATTCGGCCTTCACTTTGAGTTTTTTCGCGAAAGCTTCAATCAATTCGAGCTGAAAACCCATAGGTTCGCCCTTATACACAAAATAATCGATTGAATTATAATGGGTGCATGCCCTGATTTTTCCTCTTTTCTTGATAAAATTAAGAAGATCGTCCTTGGGAGGCAAAATTACCTTCTCTTCACAAGCCGAAATTGCAAAGAGACAAGCAAAAAACAGCAAAGTTTTTTGAAGTAAACCTAAATGTAAGTTATGTTTGGCTATTCCCAAAAGTTATATCGTATTCGTTCTGAATTAAATCGCTGTGCTTGCTTGGGAATTTCGTCGGGATGGCCAATGACAATAAGGGAAACAGGGTGAATATGTTTGGGTAGTAATGTAAGTTCTCTTAAATCTTTGATGCGTTCTTCTCTTGGATAAATCCCCAGCCAAACGGTTCCCAAGCCAAGGCTATGAGCAGCAAGAAGCAGGTTTTGAGTGGCGGCAGCACAGTCAATTGCCCAATATCCTTGAATTGGCTCGAGGTTTTCATCAGCACAAACCATTATGGCTAAAGGAGCTTCCCTCAACATTTTGCCATAAGGATGCACATTTGAAATGGCTTGTAACAAGGGCTTGTTATTTATTACCAAAAAATGCCAGGGCTGCTCGTTGCGGGCCGAGGGAGCATGCATAGCTGCCATTAGAAGCTGCTCAATTTGCTCGTCGCTCACCGGTTCTGAGGTGTATTTTCTGATGCTGCGCCGCGAAAGTATTGCTTCAAGGGTGTTCATGACAATATGGTTTGATTAATCACAGTATTTTGGTCGAATTATTTGACGAATATACAACATTATTAATTAACAGCGTTTCTAATATAAATTTTGGATGAAAAAAGACCGTAATTCCAAATGCTTACTTAGGGCCCGTAGCTAGGGATTAGGGACTTTGGACGAATCAATGTGCTTCCAACCAGTTTTCCCCTGTATTCATCTCAGTTTCAACTGGAATACTCAGAGGAATTGCCTGTTGCATATTGTTAAGAACAATTTTTTTCACCAAATCTACTTCATCAATATGCACATCTACAATTAATTCATCATGCACCTGCAATATGAGCTTACTCTTAAGCTTTAATCTATTAAATTCATTATAAATAAGAATCATGGCTATCTTAATCATATCAGCAGCCGAACCTTGGATGGGCGCATTGATGGCATTTCGCTCGGCAAAGTTTCTTGCATTAATGTTTCCAGAGTTAATGTCGCGCAAATAGCGCTTTCTTTTCATCATAGTTTCCACATAACCATGCTCATGGGCAAAAGCAATTTGCTGATCCATGTATAGTTTAATGTCAGGATACTGAGTGAAGTAACTTTCGATAATTTCTTTAGCTTCAACACGTGGAATGTTCAAACGTTCGGATAAACCAAATGCCGAAATGCCATAAATGATACCAAAATTAACCATTTTTGCCTTCCTACGCATATCGTTTGTTACCTCATCAAGCGGAACGCCAAACACTTTAGCAGCAGTTGCCGTGTGTATGTCGAGTCCTTTGCTAAAAGCCTCCTGCATTGCCGCATCATGACTCAATTCGGCTATAATACGCAATTCAATTTGGGAATAATCGGCAGAAAGGAGAAGATAATCTGCATTACGTGCCACAAAAGCTTTTCTCACTTCCCTCCCTCTTTCGGTTCTTATAGGAATATTCTGCAGATTTGGGTTATTAGAACTCAACCTTCCAGTAGAAGCCACAGCTTGATTATAAGAAGTATGTAATCTTCCTGTGCGATTGCTAATCAAACGGGGCAGCACATCCACATAAGTCGATTTCAGTTTAGTGAGCGAACGGTAATCGAGTACCTTCTCAATTATCGGATGCTTATGGGCTAACTTCTGAAGCGTTTCTTCGCTGGTAGAGAACTGTTTGGTTTTGGTAAACTTGGTAGCTTCAACAATTTTCAGTTCGTTGAACAGAATTTCACCTAATTGTTTTGGAGAAGAAATATTAAACTCTCTGCCAGCCATCTTATAAATCTGATTTTGAGTGTCTACTATCTGCCCTTCCAGTTCTTTGGAATATTCATTTAAGGTTTTTGGGTCCACTTTCACGCCTTCTTGCTCCATTGAGGCAAGCACCGGAACCAAAGGCATTTCTATGGTGTTAAAAAGAGTAGTAAATCCATTTTCTTCAAGCAAAGGCGAAAAGTGATGCATTAATTGTAGGGTGATGTCAGCATCTTCACAGGCATATTCCTTAAGTTTTTCCTTTGGCACACTTCGCATTCCCCTTTGGTTCTTCCCTTTTTTCCCAATTAGTGCTTCAATGCTAACAGGAGAATAGTTAAGATATGACTCTGCCAGATAGTTCATATTATGACGTAGGTCAGGTTGCAGTAAATAATGAGCTAACAAGGTATCGAAGAGCCTACCTTCAACCGAAATCTCATACCATTTTAATATACCAATATCAAACTTAATGTTTTGCCCAATCTTCATGGTAGCAGGGTTCTCAAACAGGGTTTTAAACTCCTGAACTATGGCAAAAGCTTGGTTGTATTCATCAGGAAGTAGCACAAAATAAGCCTTATGAGACTCCCAAGCAAAAGACATTCCTACTAATTCAGAAGCAGCTGTTTCAAGTCCTGTGGTTTCGGTATCAAAGCAGAAGAACTCTTGTTTGTTTAATTCCTCAATCAGCCACATCCTGTCTTTTTGGGTTTCAATTAAACGATAGTCATGCGTAACGGTAGTAATATTAAGTTTTGAGCCTGTATCTAGCTGCACAATTTCAACTGGTTCGACAAATTCATCGAATAAACTCCCCTGATAATTTTGCGCTTGAGGCTTCTGGTTCAATAGAGAAAGGTCGGTGAATACGCGTTTGGCGAAAGCACGGAGCTCAAGTTCCTCGAGTAATGCCTTTAGCTCAGTTTGATTAGGCTCAGCAAGTGCCAACTCCCTGGCATTGAAATCGACGGGAACATCAAGTATGATGGTTGCTAATTGTTTCGACATCAATCCTTGTTGATGAAACTCCTCGAACTTCAGACGTAATTTGGGGTTTTCAATTTTATCAAGGTTTTCATAGATATTTTCAAATGAACCAAAGGTACCAATTAGTTTCTTGGCGGTGACCTCTCCTACTCCGGGAATACCAGGAATGTTATCGGAAGCATCTCCCCACAAAGCCAAAATATCAATAAGTTGCTCGGGATGCTGAATAGCGTATTTCTCACACACTTCTTTCACACCCATAAGAACGGCTTTTTCGCCAAACTTAGCAGGTTTATAAATGTGTATATGTTCCGAAACGAGTTGCCCAAAATCTTTATCGGGCGTTACCATAAAAGTTTCAAAACCTTCTTGTTCTGCTTTCTTTGCTAGTGTACCTATCACATCATCGGCTTCGTAGCCTTCCGAAAAGATAACAGGAATATTAAATGCCTCTATTAATTTTATAATCACCGGTATAGCAGCTGATAGATCTTCAGGCATCGCCTGACGGTTAGCTTTATATTGAAAGAAGTCCTCATGCCGAACTGTTGGAGCCATTGTATCGAAAGCTACCCCAATATGTGAAGGTTTTTCGTTCTTAATAATATCATAGAGCGTATTGGCAAACCCCATTACAGCAGAGGTATTTAATCCTTTCGAATTGATACGGGGGTTTTTATTTAATGCATAAAATGCTCTATAAATTAGTGCCATTGCATCTAATAAAAAGAGTCGGTTTTGAGGTTTTACTTCCATAATCTTAATGAGATTTAAATCTGATTCAAATATAAGTAAAATTATTAATACCCATGAAAATAATTTGAATGGGATTGCTCATTAAAAGAATCAAAAACAACAAATGCCTGAAAACCTTAGCGTTTTGATTGCTTAAAGATAAATTGAAGTCCTTTAAAGAAAAGGAAAATACTTGCGCTTACTTACAAATCTTATTATTCATAAGCTTAAGGTTGTCGAGCATCTCGAAAAAGGACTTACGATAGTTTTCGCTAATAGCAAGCCTCTCCTTATTGATAATAACATGATGACGTTCGATGCCATCGATTTTGCTAATATTGATAACAAAGGACTTATGAATTCGAATAAAACAATCGTCTGGCAACATCTCGATGATGCTTTTGAAGTTTGTGAGGGTCATGATGCGTTCTTTTTCCATCACAATACGCAGATAATCCTTCATGCCTTCGATATACAATATATCGTCGAAATTCACTTTCTGCATTCGATATTCTGTTTTCACAAACATAAATCCTGGACCCTTAGGCTTAACTTCTACGGCGATTTCTGGTGCCTGAGAAGAACCTGCATGAGCCAAATCGTAAATACGATGCACCGCTTTCAGGAAGCGTTCGAAGGAAATGGGTTTCAACAGATAATCATTCACATCCAATTCATAACCTTTGAGGGCAAACTGGTCGTAAGCAGTAGTAAGCACCACATAGGGCTTATCCTTCATTATTTCGAGCAATTGTATACCCGTAATGTCTTCCATTTGCACATCAAGAAAGAGTAGGTCTACTTTGGTTGACTTAATATAATCAAGCGCTTCCAATCCATTGGAAAAGGTTTTATCTACTTCAAGAAAAGGTACTTTTGAAGCATAATTAACCAGCTTTTCGATAGCGAGCGGTTCATCGTCGACTATCACACAACGTAATTTTAACTGATGCATAATCGGGCTATATATTCGTTTTTATCGTTAATGAATGTTTCGAAGGTATGACGGTTTGGATATAATAAATTCAAGCGTCGCTTTAAGTTATTCAGACCAATGCCACCAACGATGTCTTTTTGTTTTACTTCGTTGCTAACATAATTAAGTACTTCGAATTGAGTTTCTTCTTTCCCTCCACTTAGAGAGATTATGATGCAAGGATTTCCCATCTTTTTATCGCCATGCTTAATTGCATTCTCAACAAGTGGGATAAGCAACATAGGTGCAATCATTTTATCAGGAGAAGCACTTGTATGTTCAAATTGTATAAATCCATCACCATAACGCAAATTGTTTAATTCGATAAAACTCTTAAGATAGGTTATTTCCTTCGAAAGTTCCACAAAGTCCGCAGAGGTTTCGTAGAGTACATAGCGCATAATATCGGACAACTTGATGATACCAACGGATGCCTTTTCGGGATTAGTATGGGTAAGAGTATCGATATTGTTTAGGGTGTTGAATAGGAAATGTGGATTCATTTGATAGCGCAATAGAGCCAACTCACCAGCCTGATTCTGATTGATGAGCTCAACTTTTTGTTTCTGTGCAATAAACCATTCGAATGTTGAGCGCATTAGGAAAGCATAGGCCATGAAAACAAAGCTATGGACTGAATAAACAAATCCTACTTCGAGAGGATTCTTAAAGAACGACATCATCTTTGTTACCATCTTTTCTTCAATTTCAATTTGAAGGTTTAAATACAAATACCGAATTACGATATATCTTATCAGGCAAAATATTACGATAAACACTATAGTGCCGAGTATCTTTAAGTAGAGTTTTCTTTTTTTGATAAATAAGAAAGGAACTAAAATATAATAGCCTGCATAAAAGTTTAATACATGTAATGAATAGACAATGAAGATATAAAACCTTTCGCCAGTGGAAACAGATTCTTCGCCAATAAACACAGTAGAAAGAGGCAGGATAGCAAAGAGTAGCCAAAAGCAGAGATGAAGGAGGAAAATATAGGTACGTTTCATGAGTTTGATTTTTTTGATAAAATTACTACTTATCATTCGATTGATAAAGTTTTTTTTTAACTAATCGACAAAACAGCTGTATTAATCGACAAAACACACTATTTCATCGACAAGATGAGTTTTGTTTATTTACACTGATATACAGATGCTTTATTGGGTTTTATCTATGGTTTTGTTGGGTTGGTATATTACATTTGGGATGAGGGTATTGGCGGTTGCATCTTTGCTGAAAATTTTAAAACCAAACTTATCATGAAAAAATTTAAAACAATTCTGATGGTACTCATCGCAGTATTGGTATCGTCAACAACAATGTTGAAGGCACAAAAGCCATCAAGCAGTTCAGACCTCAATTCAGAAACTTCTGTAAACACAGGAAAATCTGAAAATTATCAACTGTTTACAAAGACAGTTAAGCCAGGGAAATTAGAAATAATTTCTGAAGTTAAGAACGCATCTACCGAATATTGGGAATTCTCTAATGGAGTGAAGGTGTATTTGAAACCTACTCAATTTAAGGATGATGAAATCATGTTATATGCTTTCCGCAAGGGGGGCTATAATATTCACAAAGCAGAAGATCTTGCTTCTGCAGAAAACTCAGCCTCATTGGCATATTATAGTGGAGTTGCTAAATTTGACTTTTCTCAAATGAATGAATTTCTTTCGGGGAAAAAGCTAAAATTCTCTCCATTTATTGATGAATACTATGAAGGATTTTCAGGTTTTTCTTCTATTAAAGATCTTGAAACCATGCTTCAGTTGGTAAACCTAAGCATTACAGAACCTCGTCTTGACGAAAATGCTTTCAATGATTTTATTGCAAAGTCTATGGTTTCATATCAATCAAGCCAGAAAGATTTTAATACCCTTTTCAATGATAGCGTTCAGCAGGTTTTATATAATCATCATCCAATGAAACCTATTAGGAATAAGGAATATTACTCTTCTATTGATTTCATGAAAGCTAAAAAGGCTTATGAAATGCATTTCTCCACTGCTAACGACTATAATTTTGTGTTGGTAGGGAGTATTAATAAAGAAAGAGACCGCAAACTAATTGAAAAATACATTGGTTCGCTGCCTGTTTCGGAAAAAAACTATTACTTCAGTCCATTATATGCATCCTATGCAGGAGGTAAGTTAAGCAAGGTTGTGAATTGCCCAAAGGAAGTGGGTATGAGTAGGGTGTATATTAGCTTCCAAGGAAATGCTGCCCTTGATATAAACACAGGTTTACACTTGAAAGCTATTGCCGAGATTTTAAAAGATCGCTATTCGGAAAGCATTATAGGGGCTAAAAACGATACTTATTGTGTTAATGTTGATTCAAAAATCGACAATTATCCTCAACCAGCTTACAAATTCACCATAAGTTTCGATTGTGTTACTGCGAATGCCGAAAAACTTGCTTCAACGGTTGCTCAAGAAATAGAAAACATCATAAAAAACGGCCCTGGCACAAATGATTTGCAACAATCAAAGGCCAATTTGATGAAGGATTACGCTAAAAAGATTAAAGAAAATGATTACTGGCTCAAAACTATAGTAGGCTCGATTAAAAACAAGGAAAGCATCCTTTCCGAAAATGAATATAAAAGTCTGCTGAACGAAATTCATGAAGGCTCTCTACAAGAAGTTGCAAAGCAATACTTATCGGGAGAGAACAAAATTGAAATGATTTTAAAACCTTCAATTTAATTGTCATGAAGTCCCTATTATTTATCGCAACCCTATCATTCTTTATATATTTCCAAACTGCTTTTGCCGGCAAGGCCGGCAAGGCAGTTTCATTTTCCGGAAATGTGAAAGGAATTGTGAAGGACAGTAGCTCTGCACAACCTATAGAATATGCTAATGTGGCTTTATATTCCTTGCCTGATTCTGCATTGATAAGTGGAACTATGACAGATAGCACAGGGAGATTTCTGCTGGACAATGTGGCTAAGGGAAAGTATTTTGTCAAAGTCTTGTTCATTGGTTATCAAAATCAGATTAGCAAAACTTTTAGCATAAATGCCGAGAACCGTAACATTGAGTTAGGCGAACTGGGTATTGCTCCATCGCAACTGATGATGAAGGGGGTGGAGATTTCGGCAGAGAAGTCACCCATCTCATTTAAGCTCGACAAACAAGTGATTGATGCAGATAAGGTGTTGAACGCTGCCAATGGCACTGCCGTGGAGGTGTTGCAAAACAGTCCTTCGGTTTCTGTGGATAATGAGGGCAATATATCTTTGAGAGGGAGCGGCAGTTTCACTCTTCTAATTAACAACAAACCTACTGTTTTGGATGCTAAAACTGCTTTACGTCAGATTCCTGCTTCTTCTGTAGCTAGAATAGAAATCATCACCAATCCATCGGCTAAATATGATGCTGAAGGCACCTCAGGCATCATCAATATTGTATTGAAAAGCAAACGAAACGATAGTTTTGGCGGTATTGTGAATACTCGTTACGAAACCCCTGATAAATATAGTGCCGATGCTTCTTTTGGCTTGAGTCAGAAGAAATGGAATATGAACGGGAAAGTAGCATGGAGCAGCAACACCAGCAAACCCGATAGCAAGATAAACCGCTATTATCTTAGCTCAGATACTCTTAAAGCTGTGCTGGGCGATTTTATCAGAACACAAACGATAGGGAATACGACTATCAACCTTGATATGGACTATACCCCCAATAAAAACAATCAGTTTGGAATTTCTTTGGAAGGTGGAAATTCTATTTATAAAACAAGATTGGAGACCTATTATACAGAACAATGGTATAACAAAGCTTCCAATTATTCTTTTAATGATTTCAACATGGATATCACTGGGAACTATAGGAACACAGGATTAAACTACCGTCATCAGTTTGACACCTCTTCTCATTATCTCGACTTTAATTTTATGGCAATGCAATGGGCAGGACACAACAATGAGGACAATGATATTTATCCGACCGACCTTAATAGAAACAATGGAGAATTAATAGGCACTCATGAGTTTCGGGAGAAGATAAATCAGATGGAATATCAGGCAAAGGTGGATTATTCGAATGCGCTGCCCATAGGATTGACAATTGAGGCGGGATATATGTATACTGATCGTCCGAACACTAGTAATTTTACGGCACGTGATTATGTTGCCGCAATTAACACCTGGACTGTGGACACCCTCGCTACAAGCGAAGAGGATTTCAATATACAGAAACATGCAGGATATGTAACTCTTTCGGGGAATGCGGGGAGTTTCGAATATCAGGCAGGCATTAGAGCGGAACAATACGACCGCGATTTTAGCATGCCTAACATCCATAAAGAATTTAAGTATTCTGATTTATCATGCTTCCCATCGGCACATCTGAGCTATAGTTTTAAGAATAAAAGCCAGTTGCAATTGAGCTATAGTCGTAGGGTGGAATATCCCGAAGATTTTGTGCTCTCACCTACGCCTATATTTAAAGATAAATATGTGTATCAAACCGGCAATCCTAATTTGAAGGCACAATTTACCGATTCGTATGAGCTTAATTTTATCCTTCCCATAAAAACCGCCATGATAAGCACTAATGCTTATTTCCGTCAGGTGAATAATGCCTTTTCGCGCTCCTTTACTTACAGTGAAGATGGTATGCTGATTTTGAGTTGGGACAATATGGCCGCGAATAAATATATTGGTATGGAAGTGGGTGCAAATGTTCCTATCGGGAAAAAACTTAGCATAAATGCATCAGCTAATGTGTTTTATTCTGAAATCAATGGAAATATTGGCAACTCTCAGCAAGCTTTTAATGATTGGTCATACACCACCCGTGCAATGCTGAACTATCGCATTTTCAATAATACCCGCATGCAACTATCAGGTTTTTATAATGGGGCAGCTATGGAAGATCAGGGGAAACGCGATGGAATGGGAATGGTGGGTGTCAGCATCAGACAGGATTTTTTAAACAAGCAACTTAGCTTAACTGTAGGAATGCCTGATATATTCGGTAGCTTCAAATATAAGTATGTTACTTCTGACCCTGTGTACCGTTCCGAAATAAATTTCAGTCCCGAATATCCGATGTTCAACATTGGTTTATCCTATAAGATAAACAACTTCAAAGCAAAAGCTTCTCAGCAAAATGGTGGGGGAATGAATGTGGGGGGAATTTAATTTAAGATATAGGATTTATGATTTATAGACGCTTATATGGTTATCGCTTGAAATATGAAATTCATATAAAACAATAAGAAATTAAAGGTATTGCATAGTCGTGCGGCTATGTAATTGGTTAGTTGGTTTAGTGCAAAGCTCTGGTGGTTCGGGGCTTTGCTTTTTTAGGTTGTTAGGCTGAAGGCTGTTAGGCTGAAGGCTATTAGAATGAAGGAAAAGGAAAAAGGCTTGCCGGTGGCAAGCCTTTTTCGTTTATGATCTGATGTAGGAACAAGGATTTTTGATTAAAGAAGATTAGGTGGTTGGGGGAGTGGGATCGGCTGGTGGGGTTGTGCCGGTTGGAGGAGTTGTTTCTGTTGAAGGAGTAGTATTTTCAGGAGGGGTAATTCCAGGTATTGGTAATTTTACGAGCTTGATAGTGAAACGCA
>CAIXTV010000017.1 GCA_903922465.1 uncultured bacterium | reverse complement strand
TCTTGCCTCTTCGTTTGTTTTCTTGTACTTTTCCATCGGCGTGTCCTCCTCTTAGGTCTGTGATAGGAAATTCCTATCTTTTTTGGGTAACCTAAGATACGGATGCGCTTTTTTATTTACACAACATTTGAAGTTAACTCCACATACATTGTATAAATTTATTTTTTCTTCTTATTAATCATCATTTTATAATATTCTGTGTTTAATAAATATGACTTGATATTGAATGCTATTTTTCTGTTTCCTTCATAGTTCCAATGTTGATCTTTTTCCCAAAAATCATGTCCATCTAAAGATGAAATATTTGGAATAAATTGGACACCTATTCTATTACATGTCTTCTCTAATTCAATCTCAATGGATCTAAATACTCTATTTTCATTATTTAAAGGATCATAATACTCACGTTTTGTTGGTGCATCCGCAACAATGAAACCAATACTATTATTTTTAAGTATTTTATATATTTTTGAAATCAATATTTCATTTATGCTAATAGCTTTCATTTTTAATTCAATTTCAGTTTTCGTTAAATGATTGCTATCCTTAAATATTAATTCATTATTAAACCCAATCAGGCCTTTTTGTTTAATAAACAATTTTACTATTGCATTTTGTAAATCCGCCAAGAATCGTGAACCGTAAATACTTTTTCTTGTTCCCACAACATATTTTTTAACATTAGGTAGTGGATACCCCTCAATTCGTAATTCATTATTTTCTAATATTGCGTAAGGTTTATAATGTCCATATCTCTCGAAATATACATTGTCTTCATAATCGTTACCTAGACAAAATATCATGATTATCAAGTTAGGTTGAAACGCTATTACTGAGTCTATCATAAGTAGGTATTGAATCGGAGAATATCCAGATACACCAAAGTTTAATACCTCAGTGCGTGGCAATATTCTTTCTAAAGATTCAGTAACGCGATGGTCGTTATCAACTCCAATTCCCCACACAAAAGAATCGCCCAAGATGGCAATTCTATATATACCTTTTTTTTTTATTTTAGAGATCGATTTTTGACGCATCCCATAACTATTAATCGACACCTTGTATGCGAATTCGTCTCTTTTATAAATTCCCCAAACATCTGGCTTATTCGACCATCCAAGAAGTGGATCAAATTGATAAAAGTTATATTGATTACCTGTAGTAGATACTGAATACAAACTATTTTTATCAATTGACCCATCAACCACTAATCTATATGATAATTCTGAAACAATAAGACTTAAAATGCATGATAATAGAAGCAGGGTCATACGATTCATCAATAGTAAACGGAGGGTTATAACTAATTTGTATTTAATCCAATACATTATGCCTAAGACAAATTTATTCATCTCTATCTATTATCTTAAAATGAAAATGTTATTGAAAGTAATATAAGAATTCTATCAATTATCATATTCATTCCAAATAGTTTACTTTTTTATAGAGATAACTTCTATCGTAAATCGAGTTATAATATGGGATGAGAGTTTCACATTTTCCCGGAGTGCACAATTTTTGACCATTTGAATGATAGGTGCATTGAATAGAAGCAAGTTGTAAAAGAGTAGGCGCAATATCTAAAAATGATACTGCTATTGTGTCTGTCTTATAATACTTTTTCTTATCCGAAACGATAATGAGAGGAACAAACCGTAATTTCTTGCCTTCTACAACAACTGAGGCATCCTTATATTCATCGGTGTGAATCCCGGGTGAATGGTCACCATAAATCATTACCACTGTATTTGTATCCCTTGTTGTTATTGCTTTTACAAAAGCAGCAATCACACTATCTACATACGAAATTGAGGTTAGGTAGTTTTTAACATTTTTGTTTTTTATGTCGTTGAATACCGGAGTTGAATAGTAATCATTGACCAAGTTGAATGGTTCATGGCTGCTCATTGTAATAACATACAAAATATAAGGCTGTTTCAAAGAATCCGAATATTTCGAAATATAATTAAACATTTCATGATCAGAACCTCCCCAATTATACCGATGAAGATTCATTTCTTTCCTTCCTATGAACTTTTCAAAACCCATCTTTGGGAAGGCAAGATTTCTTGAATAATATTCCTTTTCGTTATTATGAAATGCTATTGTGGAATATCCATTGGAATGCAAAGCATGCAGTACAGAATTGGGATATGAAATCGTCAAAGATTTCATTATCGGAAAACTTCTGGGCGGTTCCGCACTATTCAATGTAGCTACTTCGGCATCCGATGAGCCACCGGCCCCCAAAATACTCAGCATAAACGGGTAGTATAGATTAGAATCTGCAAGTTGTTTTAGCTTAGGAGCAACATATGCTCCATTATGCCGAAAGGACAATACGTTAGCATCTAATGATTCAACCTGAATAATAATAATATTAGGGTGATTATTTATATTTTTTGAAAATAAAAGTTCTTTACCATATGTAAGTTCCTGCTCATTATCTTCTAAGTATAAATAATCCATCGCTTGTTTTGTCAGCAAACCATAACGTCCTACTACGACATATTCATTATTCAAGTAATTATCAAATGGACCCTTCTTCATTATACTTGCTCCGGTCACTATTGATATTAATCCCACGGAGAGTATAAGTAATACATTTATTCTTACTCCTGCTAGTAAACAATTGTATTTTGGAAACGTTACGAACATATAAACAAACAATGGTAAATCGATAAAAGCGACCAAAGTATTCCTGTAGAATGGGACATATGCATTCTCAACTACCTGCTTACTTTCAGAGAATAATAAATAAACCATTTTTATGGATATATAATTTCCAGAATAGAAAAAATATGTCAACATTACAGATAGATAGAGACACTGTATAATGAAAAAGATTGAGAATATTAATCTAGTTCCATATGAGAATATCACAAAATAAATAATACTCAAAGCTAAGATAGTTACTGCAAAATTAAAATAAAGTGCAGTGACGTAGGAATTACCGAAGGAAAGCAAATAATCAATAAAGACTATTTTGACTGCATTGATGAGAATGAAAATAAAGCATATAATATGATGTTTGGATATTTTCATAAGGGGTGCAGACATGATATTATATTTTCATTAGTAAGCATTAACATCGCCTGATAATAGCTTAACTATTGTGTAAAAAATTATTTGCACGTCCAGTCCTATCGTCCAATTATGCAAATACCAGTTATCAATATCGATTCGCTTTTGCATATGTTCTATATCCCATGTTCCCCCTCTGTGTCCGTTGATCTGGGCCCATCCGGTAATGCCGGGACGCACATAATAGCGGACCATATATTTTTCCAGAAACTCCTTCATTAAAACGGCCTCTTTTTTGTCAAATGGCCGCGGACCT
>CAIXTV010000016.1 GCA_903922465.1 uncultured bacterium | reverse complement strand
CCTCCAAATCTGTTCAGTCATCAATATTATGAAAAAGATTTTGAACAGCTTTTGATTGATTATATATAATATTCTGGCTGATAATCAGGAGTATAAATTACTAACTCGCCGAAATTTCTTTTTGTTCGGACACGTATGATTAAATTGAGGTAATTAAATTATTGCTTTACCCATTTTATGGGGAATTTCCCTAAACTTACAATTCTGCTGTCAGAATTGTAAATTTCGACTTATGGAATTATAATTGCCATAAAATCAACAATGTAAAAATAGGAAAATTTGCTTTTTAGGATAAAAAAGAAATAAATAAGTAAAACAAACGGCAAATTTCAATAAAAAGCTTTGCGAAAACATGATCCCCGAAACCAAAACCCACATCACTTTCTATGTCAAGCCAGCTTCCTTAGTCGAATAAAACATAAAATAAAAAAGATTTGCACCCTAATTTTTAAACTTCCTTTTTTTCAAATCTTCAAATTTCCCTTGCTTTCAAAAAGCCTGAAATTATTTAGTTTGAAAATACAAGGCTTTATATTATGAACTTACAGGCTTGAATTATTTTGCAATTTAGATTTCGAATAAATTTAATTAACTTTGCTTCCTCCAATATCGGCTTTGTAAACATTATTCTTGTGTTATGAAAATACTTTTAGTAGAAGATGATCCTAAGATTTCGGCATTTGTTAAACTTGGGTTAGAAGAAAACGATTATACAGTAACTGTTGCTTATGATAGCGCAATGGCTGAAAAGTTTGTCTTTAGTAAGAAATATGATGTCATCATTTTAGATGTTGTTATTCCGGGAATTACTGGCATCGAACTTTGTAAGAAAATAAGAGAAGCCGACATCAAAACCCCCATCTTAATGTTTACATCTTTAGATGATATAGATGACAAAGTGGCCGGATTTGAAAGCGGGGCCGACGATTATCTGGTTAAACCATTTAGTTTTAAGGAACTGCTTGTTCGTGTAAAAGCTTTAAGTAGGAGATATACTGAGACAATTATTTCCCCTAGCTATAAATTGGCGGATCTCGAATTAGACACCATCGCAAAAAAAGTAACAAGGAATGATAAACAAATTAAACTTACAGCAAAGGAATATGCAATACTCGAACTTCTGTTGAGCAACAAAGGTAAAGTGTTTGATAGGATTGAAATTGCTGAAAAAATATGGGGGTTTTCCTATTCAGGGACCAATGTTATTGATGTGCATATGAACTCTTTGCGCAATAAAATCGATAAAGATTTTCCCAATAAGCTTATTCATACTCTTGTGGGATTTGGTTATGTTGTAAAAGAAGAGGACTAGACTTTTCTTTACTCCTTATTTATTTTATAAGGATTATTCCCCGAAGTTCTACTCTGAGGAAGTTATTTATAGGTGCAGGCATTCGGCTGTGCCTTTTGTTTTATGTGTCTTTTTTCTTCTCTGAAATCTTAATCGAATCTTAATGTGATTTTAATTGTGATTTAATTCTGCCAGGCTTGAAGGGCAGTACTTTTGTCACATAATTATTT
>CAIXTV010000015.1 GCA_903922465.1 uncultured bacterium | reverse complement strand
TAACCGGAAAAAGAATGCCCATGCAACCCAGATAAAAGATAGTTCATGGTTAGAATTTACCTGGACTGCCGTTCCTATGGTGCTTGTGTTGTTTATGTTTTATGTTGGATGGGAAGGTTTTCTTCCGATGCGTCAACCCCCTAGCGATGCTATGCATGTTAAAGTAATTGGCCGAATGTGGAAATGGACTTTCGAATATCCCGGAAACAAACAATCCGACACTATGGTTTTGCCCATCAATAAAGCGGTTAAACTGGATCTTTTTTCGAAAGATGTGATACATGGTCTATTCATTCCTGCTTTCAGGGTGAAAGAAGATGTGGTTCCCGGAAAGAACAACTACACCTGGTTTATCCCCGGCGAACTGGGCGATTTCGATTTGTTTTGTTCGGCCTATTGCGGAGTAAGTCACTCTTATATGTACACAATTGTAAGGGTTACTACCGACGAAAAATTCAATTCCTGGCTGGCGTCTTTGCCCGTAAAGAAATCGGATGATAACAACGAAGGCTTTAAGGTACTCGAAAAGAATGGTTGTTTCTCTTGTCACTCGGTGGATGGCTCTAAATTAGTGGGTCCAAGTTTTAAAGGAATATATGGTTCAAGCATTAAAGTCCTTACCAATGGAACTCCAAGAGACATTACCGTAGATGACGAATATATCAAAACTTCCATCTACGACCCGAACAAAGATGTGGTTGACGGATTCCCGCAGGGAGTTATGAAATCATATACCGGTGTTATAAAAGAAACAGACCTCCCTAAGATTAATGATTATCTGAAATCGTTAAAAGCAAAATAGGCTGAAAGCGTTTTCTCTTCAAAGTTTTTCTTCCCTTATAAAATTCAGGGTATCGCTGGCAGTAACTTTCACTGCCCTGACAGGCTATATTGTTTGTTCAGCTAAATTCGATTTTACGCTTTTATTTCTTGCTTTGGGAGTATTTATCCTTGCTTCGGGTGCAAGCGCCTTAAACGAAGTGCAGGAGTGGAAACACGATGCTTTAATGCTCAGGACACAAAAGCGCCCAATCCCTTCAGGTTTGATAAGTCCGTTGTCTGCATTTGTTGTTTCGCTTCTGTTAATTCTGACAGGTTCAAGCATCCTATTCGCAATTTCACCCATCGCGGCAGCCTTAGGGCTTTTTAATATCATCTGGTATAACCTGCTCTACACCTATCTCAAAAGAGTGAGTGCCTTTGCCGTTGTCCCCGGTTCTCTCACAGGAGCCATTCCCCTATTGATGGGCTGGACAGCATCAGGAGGCGCAATTTTCGATGCTAGCATCATTTTCCTAGCTTTTTTCATATTCATCTGGCAAATCCCCCACTTTTGGCTACTGATGCTTAAATACGGCAAGGAATACCAGCAAGCAGGCTTCCCAACCATCAATCAATCGCTCAACACAAAAAGTCTGAAGCGAATCATCTTCTCATGGATACTCGCTTCATCCCTCACATCCATCATGATTCCATTATTTGTAGTCGACATTAGTCTTGCATTTTTCGTGGCAATTTTCATATTAAATATAGTGTTTGTCGCCATCTTCATAAAACTCACCTTCGCCAAAGTCTCCGATTTCAATCTGAGCAAATCCTTCATCAGCATTAATGTGTATATGTTTATATTTATGTTGATGCTGGCAATATACAGGCTGCTCGGGTTTTAAGCTTTAGGAAAATAAAAAAAGGGAAATCAAAGAAATCCCTTTTTACATAATAGAAATATTTTTTTTATTCTTTACAAAACTTAGTGATGTTGCTTCCTGCAATGCTAGAACCTAATTCTTTTGCTTTTTCCCAATCAGCACAAGCTTCCGTTTTCAGATCGAGATAATACTTGGCCAATCCACGATTGTTCCACGATGAAGAACTTTCGGGGCTATACAATATGGCTTTATCATAATCATCAATGGCACCCGTATAATCTTTTTGTTCGTATTTCACATAACCTCTATTAGCAAACGCATTTGCATAGCTAGGTGCAATTTCAAGACATTTATCATAGTCAGCAATTGCCCCTCCATAGTTTTTAAGCTTATCTTTTGCATAACCACGCGCATTATAGGCTTTAAAATAATCAGCTTTAATATTAATTGCTTTAGTGTAATCGTCAATAGCAGCACTATATAATTCTAGTGCATCCTTGGCCAAGCCTCTATTATAATAGGCTTCATGATCAGTTGGAGTTTTTGCCAACACCACTGAATAATCCTCAATAGCACCCGTATAATCCTGAACTTTATCCTTTGCTAAGGCACGATTAAAAAAAGCATCGGTATATTCGGGGTCGAGTATCAAAGTCTTATTATAATCGGTTAAAGAAGATGCATATTCTCCTAACTGATATTTACAATAGGCTCTTCCAAACCAAGAATCGATGTCGGTTTCATCAAGCCCAATAGAAGTGGTGTAATCCATCTTAGCCCCAATATAATCTTTCACTTTTTCCTTACAAAACCCACGTGCATAATAAGCATTCTGATAATCAACCTTAATCATAATAGATTTATCATAATCAGAAATGGCTTCGTCATACTTTTCTTGCTTTCTTTTGCAAAGGCCACGATTGTAGTATGCCTCATGATCTTGGGAATTATATACAATAGCCTTACTGAAATCTAATGCTGCAGCAGTATAATCTTTATTGCCATACTTAGCCAAACCACGATTAAAAAAAGCATTATATTCTTCAGGATCGAGTTCAAGAACCTTATTATAATCTTCGATGCTCGAATAATAATTTTTATTCTGATAGCGTTCGTATGCTCTGCCAAACCATGCGGTAACACTTTTGGCATCTAATTCAATGGCTTTCGAATAATCATTAACAGCGCCACTATGATCTCCACTTTTGCTTTTAACTTTTGCTGATTCTAACCAATCGTCGAAGGTTTTTGTTTGACCAAAAACTATTCCTGTCATCAGGAGGGCAATAAAAATAAGAAGGATTTTCTTCATGAGGTTATATTATTAGAAGTTTCTCAAATTCGCAGCAGTCGACATCCAAACTTATGAAGAGCCACTTTGTTTTTGAGTTTAGATTTTTATTCTCAGGCTTTTAAAGTGGGTCTTGAATAAGAATTAGTTTGTTTTTAATACTGCGAATTTGGAAACAAATTATTGTTACTAAAAACGTTGTAAGGAAAGAATTGTTCATGAATTCCGTTCGAATACGACTGAAAAGGTTCGTTTTTTTGATACTGAAAGCTGCCTTCGATATGCATATTTTCGTTTACCTTATAATCGAAACCTACCAAAGCACTATAACTATAGCTAGGCAAGTATTGCTTTAGGGCGTTGTTTGGACTGGTGTTCCATTGATTTTGAGAGTATTTGAATAAACCAGAAATGGAAAGTTTATCAGACCATTGATAGTTAGCTCCAACCAATAAAGTATATTTATTAAGTTTAAATTGCTGGTTAGTAGCACGGTTTTCCGATAAAGAAGTATAAGTAGGCAGCGTAAAGTTGCTGGTTTCTGCTTTAAGTCCTGTAATCATACGCCATTTTCCTCCAGGAGCATAACTTAACATTGGGAAGACATAAGTATTGAAAAACTGAGTGTTACCAATGCCACTTCCAACAGAAGCACCGGTGCTGACATTCAAATTAAACGGAGATGCTTTCTTCTGAAAAACAGTGGTTCTAACTTGCGAAAACCCTAAGAAATAGCAAAGTGTCACGATTAAAAGTAAGCTTGTTTTTTTCATAATGGCAAAGATAATAATTTTATATTGAATAGCGTTTCAAAAAAGAATATTGATGCACAAATTTTGTACCAAGAATAATGACTGAAGATTATTATGTTGAAGGCTGAAGGGAGGAGAAAGAGCTATGCACCAAGGAAAGATTAACGAAACACTATGAAATTAGGTCGTTAGGCTGAAGGCTATTAAGCTTCAGGAATTAAAAGTAGAAAAGAATTCACTCAAGTAGAAAAAATCACACTTGCTTTTCTGAAAGACAGCAAATCGGCACAATAAAAAGAATATAATTTAACGGATGATGAATATTTTTTACTTTAATGGCAATTTAATATTGATTTCTCGAGTTATGGCTAATTTAGTTGGGACATTGGTTTCCTTTAATCGTTTTCTAATTCAAAATATATATAAAAAATAATATTATTTGATTCATTAATAATGCCTTATCCTTGGATTTGAGATTCATTTTATGGCAAAGAAAACCTTTGCTGTGACTCTAAAATGCTTAATTGGTACTTTTTAAACCTTCGGAGTAACTAAGTATGCTTTCGGAGTAACTTTTAAAACCTTCGTGGTGAAATTTAAGATTTTCAACTAGAAATGGAAGCAACATAATTACTTATTAAACCAATATCCTCCTTTACCTTTATATATTTTTACCTGAGTTTAGTAAACACCTACCTGAACTTGGCGTATTTCTACCTGGGATTGGTATATTTCTACCTGAACTTGGCATATTTCTACCTGGGATTGACTAATTTGTATCTCCTTTACTAAAGCAGATACTTCTATACTAAAGCAGGTACTTCTGGACTAAAGCAAGTACTTCTGGACTAAAGCAGATACTTCTATACTAAAGCAGGTACTTCTGGACTAAAGCAAGTACTTCTGGACTAAAGCAGATACTTCTATACTAAAGCAGGTACTTCTATACTAAAGCAGGCAATTCTGGACTAAAGCAGGCAATTCTGGACTAAAGCAGAAGGAATCTTTTATTCGAGACCCCTCTTAAGGATAAATCTTAAATTATGCGGGGCTTTAAGTTGAAATTGCATTTCCGTTTTGGACACAGGAGAATTGCCAATGAATTTTATCCCTAATTCTTTATAAAACTCCCCGTATATTCCGTAAATCCTTTAGAAGTGATTTTATAATAATAGCTTCCTTTTGGGAGGGCAGCGGTGTTGATTTCTGTTTTGGCTTGATGTATAGCTTGACGACTTATTAGTTTTCCATCGGGCGTATAGATTTGTATCATGGCATTTTCATATTTAGCTGACATTTCGAGCCATAGTGTATTCTGTGCAGGATTGGGATAGGTGGATACTTTGATTTCGGGAGAGAGGAAGGTTTCTATTCCGGCGAAAGTGTGGAGGCTTACATAATCAATCCAAAGTGCGCTGTTCACTTGCCCAACTCCACCCTGAAGATTTTGCATATTAAATCCTGCACTTGAAACGGTTAGCAGGGTGATGCTATCGGGTTGGGTGATGGTGTCGTACCAATTCACATTTACATCGAAAGGGGTGTAGGTAGAAACTGTAGCTGTTATTTGCATCTTTCCAAAACCGAGAGTGTCTTTTGCATTAAGAGCAGGGTTCCATTTCGACATCATTATGACAATGGCTGCCGAATCGCCGTTGACGGGAGCATATTTATAATAGCCCGAAAAGCGGTCGGGACGGAGTGTCCAGGGTCGCCCCAGATGAATGGTAGAACCGGGAATATCGAGGGTTGATGTCCCCATCAAACCAGGAATAAATATGGCGTAAAATTGTTTTGACATTAGCTTGGCTGCATATAAACCATGATAAGCATCCGTAACCTTTTCACAGGTAACAGGGCCTGGGCCACCAAGAGTTGATGGAAGTGCAACCAAACCATTTAAAGTTCCCCAAAAGTTAGTTGCAGGATCTTCCCATAAATTAGGAGAAGTTCCTTTTTGTGTCCAGTTTTCTAAATCAGGCTCTGAAATCGTTTGGGCAAAAAGCGAAGAACTTAACAGCAGCAATAATGCAATGAATAGTTTGGCTTGTGATGATTTCATAATATAGTATTTGAAAATTAAATCTTATAAATTAGCTGTATGGTTGATAAACGAGGAGCTTCTACTGTCATTGGACGAATAGAATATTCGAGATTGAATATATTGCTCACTATGAGTGAAAGTTTGATGCTTTTGTGGGTATAACTTACCCTCCCATCGAAAACCGTTGTGCTTCCGTGATGGTCTTCGCGGTATTGAGTAATCCCAGAGTTAAAATAACCCGGATTATCAATGTCATAGAAAAACTTATCAATGTTTTTCATAAAGCTATAATAACACGAACTAATACCTAATGAAACAGATTTATAGAAATTAATCTCAACATCAAGTTTACCTAAATGCTGAACCCTATATTTAAGAATATTATCTGTAGTGTCGCTTGAACTATTAGCGTATGACAAAATGGCATCTGGTTTCATATGCGCCGTATCAATTTCAGAATAATAAATATTGTCAGGTTCTAAGGATTGTGGCAATGAAAAGGTGTAGCCCAACAAAAGATTTAACTCAATGTTCTTACTGACTTTATATGTCCCCATAATCGAAGCATCAATTCCCATAATCTGAGCTTTCCCAGTGTTCAGATATTTAAATCCTAAACCTGTAAACATATCCTTGCCCCAATAACCCGAATTAAATTCAACATAGTTATCATAGCGCTGATAAAAACCTGCAATATCAATCATACCCATGAACCCCGCTATTTTAAACAACTGTTTAATTCCCAATTCAGCATTCCAACTGCTTTCTGACTTTAGCTCAGAGTTAGGGTAAAATCCAAACTTACCTACATTGGTAGTAATGTATCTTTCTCCTATGCTTGGATAGCGATATCCTTGTCCAAAACTTGCCCTGATAAAGGTTGCTGGCGTGAGGGTATAATTTAATCCTGCTCTGAAAATAGGTTTGTTTTCTTCATGAGTAGAAATCTTGTAATATTCCCATCGCCCACCTACTAAAAAGATAAGCCGTTTGAAAAACTTCTTTTCTATTTGGGTATATATGGCCAAATTTTCAGAAGTAAAAAGCTTGGCTCCACCTAAAGTTCCCGAAAAAACCTTTCCATAAGAACTAGCCCATAAGTTCATTATGCCAGCAGTTACAGTAAGGTTCCCTAATTTCTTAAACCGATTCGAATATTGCAATTCGTTATACAACAATTGAGAAGAATTCGATTGATCATTTGAAGCAGAATTGCTACTGTTGAAATAACGATTTTTAAGAGTAATGGATGCCCCATCCTTTTTAATATATTTAATATAGGGATCGAGATAGAACATACGCTCGGTGAAACGGGTGATGGAATTTGGATAGGAACGATACATATTGGTATCGGCATCATACCAAAACCAGGTTTGAGCATTTTCAGAATACATATAGTTTCCATTCAACCCAACCGAAAGTCCAGGGATTTTTTTAAACCGATAACGAGTTCCAAAACTGAAACGTGCTCTGTTTTCATATTCCCCTTTGGTGCTTAAATTTGAATTTAATGTTGAGTCCATTGGATGTTCAGAGCCTATATAACCTGGGGCATTGCTAAATTCGCCACTCATAACCAAGTCGAAATTTCCAAAACAACGAGAGTGAAGTAAATTTGTTCCATAAGCTATAGGATTCGCCCCTTCCCATGAAGTTTTATAGCTTTTTAATGGGCGGCTATACACCGAACTGTAAATATTCACTTTGGTTTCTGGAAATTCTTTAGGATAAGCTGTGCGAATATTAATAGCTCCATTGATAGCTGATGAGCCATAAATAACTGAAGAAGCCCCTTTTAATATCTCAATTTGCTCGATATCTTCAACTGGGATAAAATTCCAAACAGGTCGCCCTGCATCGGGTCGGAGTATGGGTATTTCATCAATTAAAATCATTACACGACTTCCCATACCAGAGCTAAAACCACTTCCACCCCTTATTTGGGGTTCGTTATCAACGATAGTTAAGCCAGGGGTTTGTTCAATTGCCTGGTCTAAACGTGTTGCATTTCTGTTTTCAATCAGTTTTGGCTTAATTAATTCAATGGAAGTAATCGACTCCTCAAGTTTTTGTTCATATTTAGATGTGGAAATAACAGTTCCAGACAGTTCTTGCATAGCATTTTTCATGCTAACATCTACGCTTATCTGATAAGTATTATTAAATTTAATCCTTTTGGTAATGGTTTCATACCCCATATACCTAAAAATCACATCGCATTCAGCACTGTCCAATTCAAGTTTGTAATTCCCATTATAATCAGTCGTAGTAACTTTTGAAATATTTGACCTATATACATTTACAAATGGAAGAGGCTGATTATTTGAGCCGTCAGTAACTTTCCCCTTTAATATGTAGGTTTGCCCAATAAGCAAAAAGGGGCTTAAAATCAGAATGATTAGACTGAATACAATTTTCATTAAATAAATTTAAGACGAAGAATATTATTTCACTACAATTTTTCCTGAAAACAAGGTTTGTTTTGATGAGATAATTTTATAGAAATACAAACCACTGTTCATGTCTTTAAGACTGATAATATTATTTCCTTTTGACAATTCATATTTACTTACGCTTTTCCCAAGTAAATCGAGAAATACAATTTCTGTATTGTCTTGCTGAATATCTACATTCACCTGATTCTTTGCAGGATTAGGATAAAGATTAAAATTTGAAGATTTAAGTGGGGTAACAACAGATGCATTTGTTACAAACGAAAGATTATCAACATAGAAAACACTATTTTCCTTAATATTTGCTTGATGCAACAGATCAGAACTTCCAATAACGATGTTCATACTATCTGGAGTATTAGTGTTATTATAGTTAATCGGAATGGCAAAAGATGTCCAGGTTGCAGTAGTGTTTGGGAATTCCATATAGCCTCTTCCAATTAAACTTGCAGTATCATATGCATTTTTCCATAACTCGATAATAATAACTCCTTTGTCGCCTGCCTGAGGTGTGCCTTTATAAAACCCTTTTAATGTGTCAGGAGATTGGTTAAAGGCAATTCCACCTTTCCAGCCACCTGCCTGAGGGCTGATGGTATACCAAAATGTTCCCAATGTTATAAAGCCTGGCGAAACAGGAAAACCCGCCATAATTAATTTTGATTGTAACATAGCGTTATAGCTTCCACTTTGTGCGTTCAAACTATCTTTAAAAGCAGTTTGTACATTAACCGGAAAACCTAAGTAAGTAGTGTGTATATTTGCTCCGTCCCAGCTAAGAGGTTTTTCGAGGCTAGTCCAGTTTTCGAAATCGGCATTTGGAATGGTTTGTGCTTTTACAGCCGAAACAGTAATTAAACTTCCAATGAGAATTGTGTAAAGAATTTTTTTCATGCTTTGATGTTAAATTAACGAAGGTTTAAAAGATAAAAAAGACATAAGTCCTAATTTTATAGAATTTGAATTAAGAAATAATATTTTTGCAAAGGTAAAAATAATTTTACATGAACAATAAGTCATTCACAGAGTTTGCTTCATAAAGAAACAATTGAACTATATGGATAATTCAAAAATCAACGATAGTGTAGGAAATCAGAAGTCTGTAACCTTTTTTAAATCAAAGTGGTTTTATAAAATAAGCCTTACACTTATAGGAGTGATTGGTGGATATTTATATTACTATTTTATTGGCTGTTCCACCGGAAGTTGCCCCCTGAAATCTAACCCATGGTTGATGATGGCTTGGGGCGGGTTGATGGCCTATTTACTAACAGACCTTGCGTTGAGCTACTTTAAGAAATAAGTTTCTTTTTCCTTTTTAGATAAACCTGAAACAACCAGATCATAGGAATGATCGACAAATGAGCATAGGGTTTTATCGTCGAGTGAACCATCGACAAGAACCCCATTCCAATGTTTTTTATTAAAATGATAAGCTGGTTTAATACATGGGTATTGTTCTCGAAGTTCTAATGCTTTTTCGGGATCGCATTTCACACTAAAGCTAAATACTTCGCTTTCAAGGTCAAGCAGGGCAAACATTTTTCCTCCTACTTTAAACACTAAAGTAGTGTCATCAAATGGTAAACATTCGATAACAGCATGTTTCATAAGGCAATATTCTCTGAATTCTTCAACGTTCATATTTATTAGATTTAAGTTCGTACAAACTTAGTGTTTTTTTTCTTTCAAATTTCTTAAAAAAATTCGTTTCTCAAGAAGATCAAGATGTATATTAGTTCTTAAGTATTTTAATTCAATTAATATGATGAGTTTCAAGCACAGAATTTCCTTATTCCATTCCAGATTTTTTTTCCCCATGACTAGAGATTGATGTATTTTTTATTTTTACATGTTGGGGGATATTCTTTTGTTGCTTATCTTTCCCTTGGGGTATATTTGTTTGATATACTTGTTTCTTTTGTTTGATTTTATTATTGGAAATCATTTGACTTATTATACCATTTAATTGCAGCCATTCCTTTTTGCCAATACTTACACAAAGCCATAGAATTATTGCAAAAGAATATCCTGGAGTCATAGGTTCAGCAAAATATTTGTACCAAAATGAGTATGGAGTTATTGTTGGAGGATTTGTCACACCAAAAATTGCAGAAGTTGCATCAACATAAAGTATCATAAGTCGCACCTTTAGCATTACAAAGCAAGTGATAATAAAAAAGCCTATTGAAAGAGCAATGATTTTCCTCTTCCAACTTAATTGAGTCGCAATAACAAGAGAAAGGAAGAAAATAGTATGAAGAAATCCTGTTGAATAAGTATTAATTGTAAACTTACGGATATAGGTTTTTTCAAAAGGTTTTACTTTAGGGGTAGATGCAACAGAAACAAAAGACTTTTCTTCACTTGATTTTATTTTTAAAACTGTAGTTCCATCATTGGGGAAATGATGAAATAGTTTATTTCCAATAACACAAAATAATTCTTGATATACCTTGTTTATCTTAGTTTGTGGGATAAGCAATATAATATAGGCAATAACAAAAAGAGTAACAAACTTAATGACGGATTTAAAATTAATCATTTTTTAGTTTGTTTTACTGCCCACCGTAACCAAAGGAACCAAATTGCAATTGCAGTCAAAATAAATATAACTTGCCATACTTCAACATGCATGGTTTCAAATAAAGAAGGATAATAAATACCAGTAAGAAAAAGGGTAACGATGCGAATAATATTCAGCGTAAAAATAATTAGTAAACCTACTCCCAAACCGCTTAGTTTTTTTTCCCACAAAGTTGGAAACGCAATAATACCTGAAAAAAACAATGCCAATGGCTCCATTGCATCGCAACCCTTTTTAATACTCACAGTAAATTGAGGTGATGTAATTATATCAGACATAACGGTGGTCTGATAACCAATTAACTGTAAAAATTTGCCTGAAATCCCTGCATTAAGATTTGCCCATAGAGCAAAAAAATGATCTTGCATCCACGGATTTAAATATATTATATAAAAAAGTACTAATTGAAAAGAAAACAAACCTATGAAAATCAAGATAGGGTGATTTTTCCACCACTTCTTTGTCGCCTTTACTAGTAATGAAGTTTTCAATATTTATTTTCTTTAATGTACATTAATAAATAGCACTATGCAATTCGTCTTCTTTTGAAGAAAACCACTCCTCCCGCAAGCAAAATGAAACCCAGAATAATGACTCCCCAATGCGTAAGGGTTGGAATAACTGATCCATTCTCAGTTTGAGGACTGGAAATTGCTCCTTCAAAAATATCATTAGGATTATCTAATGAATGAGATTGATATCGTGTCGCAACAAAAAATAACGGGTTGCTAAATGTATAAGGAAATGATTGTGATCCTCCAGGTGGTATTATAAAAGTAGTAGGAATAGCAACGGAGGTTCCGCTTGGATTAAAGTTATTACCTATTAAAGGATCAATTTGATTATCAACAAATAATTGGCAATTACTAATAACCCATGGATGAACTAAATCTTCGTTTGTGAAAATTACATTTCCCGTATTTGAGCTGAGTGAAAATGCTTTAACTGTAACATAAGAAACGCCAGTAGTAAGAGCAGTTCCATCGAGAGTTAACCAACAGCTGTCAATATCCGGTGCTCCATCTAATAGGGAATTATATTCAACATTAATTGCGATAGAACCCCCTGCAGGAATTGGGATAACATTGCTTGAAGATGGCCAATCCATTGTGTGTGAACCACCAACTGGAGCTTTGTCTGCTGGGTTAAATCCAGGAGCATGAGCCGTTTTAAATTTATAATTACTGCCAGCGGTTATGTGTACATCATTTGCACTTGACGCACCATTGTTTTTTAAGGTTATTACTTGTTTCTTTCCAGCTATTGAAACATTCAAGTTTCCAAACATGAGTCCTAATATTAATAACCATACTATTTTTAATTTTAATAGTTTTTTCATTTGATTTATTTTTAAAATTTATTTTTTATTTTACTTTATTTACATGAAGAAAAAATCTTAGCGAAATGCTAAGCAATCAACATAGTAAAGGCTTTTTCTGTTAATTCATGTTGTTTTTTTGCAACCTCCTTTCAAGTTAATGGTTTAGGCTTCTTTATAATTAAGAATGATCCAATGGCGAGAAGTATTGCGGCCATGAGAATAAGGCCCCATTGAGATAATGTAGGAATAACGTTAGGAGGTATAACCGGGCTGCAATCTTGTAGAGTAAGGAATTGGTAATTATCTTGTTGGATAACATTTGTATTCAGGTCAACATTATCGTTGCCTGAAAGTCCCGCACTTGAAACACAGACCGAAAAAGAATCTAATCTTTCTGCAATAGCAAATGGCTGGGCACTAATAAAATTATAAAATGCTTCGGCCATCTGAAAGCCTGATACTGCCGGAGGGAAATAAAATGTGTGTAATTCACCGGCAATTACGATTGATGTGACTCCATTCCCATAGGAATTTGATTTTGCAAAAATAAAGCCATCTCCCTTAGGCCTTTTTTCCTGGCCTAATTTATCAGCATTCCTATAGTCGGTTGAATTTGACTTTGTCCAACACCAGCGAACGACAGTGGGCGTTTTTACTCCAGCATAATCAAAAGTAAGAGTGACGCTACCTCCCTGTAGAACTCCTGTCCCAGTAACTCCAGCAGAAAAGTCAACAGAAGTGGTTCCACTTCCGTTTCCATTAGCAAAAGTGCCTGCAGGGTTTTCGACAGTTGGGTCAGCACCTGCCCCTTGCAAATGAAAAGTTACACTTGTTGAGAACTCGATATGGAGATCGGTGGCTGTTGCATTTTCGTTGTTGGTGAATTTATATTGTTGTGTGCCTGCTGAGAAAGCATGTAGAAAACAAAAGCTTAAGAAAACTATTTGTATTAAAACTTTTGTTGATTTAATAATGTATATAATTTTTTTCATTTTTTTTCTCCTCATTTTTAATATTAATAAAATTGATATTTAATTGAAAACCTCCTTTCGTGGTGTTTAAAGTTTTTACATTGTGATTTAATTTCATATACTGACATAATAGAGTAAGCTCATTTTCAAATCAAATAGAATAACATTTACTGACTATTATTAACATTCATTATCATTATATATTCGAATTAGGCATCTGCCTTTCAAGCATTAAGACCAAATATTTCATTTCTTTTGGGTTTGTTCATGATTTTTATGGATGAAAATTATTTCCAACTTATCTTCACATTATGAGTTGTAATAGAGGTTTTCACCCTAACCAGATAAATAGCTGAAGATAAATCTAATTTAGTAGTAAACACATTGCTGCCTCCAACTTTAACTTTGAAAACACTAGCACCTGTAATCGTAAAGACTTCTATTTCCTGTACTTCTTCTCCAATTTGGGCAATGATGTTTAGAAGATGATCGTTTTCAAATACATCAATATCCGAATTGATTAAAGGAGAATTGAGGTCACCGAAACGAATAAAGAATCTACCTGATATTTCTTCAGTAGGGAATTCAAATTCACAAGAAGTGTTTTCTGTAAGACTTATCAACTTACCTTTATAACGATCTTCTAGATAAACCTGCTCGTTACTCTCCAGATCAAAGGCTGTTAGTTTCGCCTTATCCCCCATTCTTCCAATAATCCCAAGTGGAATAATGGTGTTGGTATTGTTAATAGTATTAATAACTAGTCTTTCTCCAGTTGAAGATTGTGTGTACATTTCAATTCTCAAGTCGTTGAACATTTTTTCAGAATCAAATTCATCAAAAGATTTTTCGGCATTTATGTTTTTACAAACCACCAATTCATCATATCCTAAATCTGTTTCTGCTTTTAATCTTAATAATATTTCTGTATTTGAGGCCTCTTTGTAATAGGGTGATGTGGCATGAGTTAAAGCTGTTGTAGGGAAGGTAAGCTTTGGGTTAGAATAATTTGCTTTCACAAAAAACCCTTGTAAAGGCGCAATAAAGCCAGAAGTGCCACTTGGAACACCAACCCCATTTGTCGAATTATAGGTTCTGAAGTATGTTGTTGTGGCAATTGGGGGAATATTTGGATATAAGGTATTATCCCACAAATATAAAGTAGTACTTATATTCGTTTTACCTAATAAACTCCAGTTCAAATACGAGGTATAAGGATTGGCTAACAGATTCCAACTTTGATTTGGAAGGTTTCCACTGTACACCAAATTAATAGTATTTACGTATTGAGTACAAAATAGAGTACCTGTAAGTGAGGTAGTAAAATCAAGGCTGGGTTTCACTGCATATCCAACTCCTGGTAGTAAATTGAAAGCCGAAGAAGTAACAGGAAAGTTCCAATTGCTTCCATTGATATATGGTTTCAATTGAACACTTCCTCCTGTGGGAGTAAGTCTTGCAAGGCTTGCTCCCAGTCCTTGCTTAAATGGAGAACCAAACAAATGCCAGCCGTTGTTAAGCGCTCTTTGCACAGTAGCAGCAACCTCACAGGTATTGTTTATTAAAGATGCTCCAGAAGCTATGACTAAACCACTTACACCTGCATTGTTTTTAAACTTACCTCTTAAGGTTACTTTGCTGCCGCTTGCAAGAGTAAGAGTTTTACCTGTGTTTATGGTAATATTATCACCGTTACTACTGATAGTTATCCCTAAAGTGTGATTGGAATTATCAAATGTGATGTTTTTATCAATAATGATTAATCCAGAGGTTAAATTTATGGTTTGCCCATCTAATGCTGATGCAAATGTTATAGTTCCATTATGGCATACACTTGCAATAGCGTTTCTTAGTGAGCCACTTCCACTGTTTTGGTTATTTATAACGTTTTCTATACTATTACATATGTAAACCGTTACATCTAATCTGCTTTCACTCTCGCAACCATTTATCGTTTGACTTGCATAATAATGATTGCCATTCGTTAAAGGTTCTGAGGATGCCAAGGGTGCTCCTCCTATTATAGAAGCATACCATTTGATGGAAGTTCCTGATGCAACTAAGTTGGATACTGTTGCAGAATTACTAAAAGTTTGAATAGCATTTCCGATGGGAGCAGGTGGATCTGACAGGATAACAGTTACTGCCAAATAAGTATTACTTTCACATCCTGCCAATGTCTGACTTAGCAAATAAGTCATTTGATTCTCAACAGTCATGGTTCCTACTTCGTAAGTTAATGTGCCATTATCATTAATATAATATCGAATATCATTGCCTTCTGCCTGTATATCAGCAAGAATAGGATGATTTATACTACAGAATGACTGAACCCCATCTCCAGTTGGGGCGGGAGTTGTTTTCACTTCCATAATAACTGAATTTGAAGTTGCAGGATTTGAGGTAACGCAAAACTCACTTGACGTCAAAGTGCAGGTTATGATATCACCATTTGCAGGAGTGTATTCAAAAACGGGTATGTTTGAGCCAAGAAGTAAACCATTTACCTGCCATTGGTAAGAAGGAGTGGTGCCTCCATTTACAGGCGTTGCAGTGAACATTACCGGATTTCCCATGCAAACAGGATTGCTCGAAGGAGTAATTGAAACACTTACAGGGGGTGGATTATCGAGTATAAATAATATTTCATTACTATAAGTATCAAGGCTAGTGGCGGGTTTCGTGATATGACACCTGAAATATTGAGTATTAAGCAGAACAAAGCTATAAACAGTATCGTTTGCCCCTGGAATGTCAGTAAAAATATTGCCATCTAATGAGTATTGCCAGCGAATAGTGTAGGAAGAATCAATGAAAGGAAATGAAGTTAATTGCTTTATATGAATTACATTAACAATATCCGCATCGTTGGGGCAAAATTCAAAGCAATTAGTTGGACAAGCATTTAAATAGTTTGTGTTTGTCGATTTTAATCCAATATCTAAAGTGTCTCTATTGCCAAAATTCATTTCAGGAACTGATTGCCCATCTGAAAGAATAAAGGTATAAGAAGAATACGAAAAAGGCAAGATAGGTCGTGTTTGATACCATAATGGCTGTATAACTTCAGACAATGTATAAGTTCCTGCTTCAAGTCCTTCGAAGCAATAATAACCTGAGGCATCAGTAAAAACCGATGGTTTTATGGTAGGGCCACCACTAAGTGTGATTTCCCATCCCGCTAATTTCGGTTCTCCCAAGTCATATATACCATTACGGTTTAAATCTTTAAATTTAAATCCACAAATACTTCCTCCGTCTTTACACTTTCCATTGTAATCTGAGTTAAAAATATCAAAGATCTCCTGATGGTTTAGTAATCGTGTGAAAGTTTCTATTTCATCAAGAATTAAAATGTCGTTTATTGCGGTGGTCCCCCCTATTGAAAGAGATATCGAGTTGTCGATTGAACCGAATTGGCTTGGAAGATATCCCCCAAGGTCAGCTTGCGAACCATCTACATAAAAACTAATTTCATAAGGAGCATGCCGGTTAACATTTACTGCAACATGATGCCATCTATTAGTGCTAAGGGAAATAGTAGATGTATAAGTATGCAAATTACCATCACCCAGTTGTAGTTTTAGCTTAGCATTCGAAACATAAAAATAATAACCAATGTTTCCTTGGAGTTTTTTTAGAATAACAGCATCGCCTGTTTCATTGGAAATATTAATCCATGCATCAATACTAAAATCGCTTGTACCAAAATTGAGGTCGGAATGATTATAGACTGCAACACTTTGGTTGGGATTGTTAAATTCTAATGCGCCTTGCACTTTCCCCGCCACTTTATTTGCAGTTGAGATATTTATATAATGACCCAAATTGCATATTCCAGCATTATCTATGGCCATGGGTTCAGATGTTTCATCCAAAGGCCACCAGTTGTTCATGAGTGGAGGAGGGGAAACACAAGGGCGATTACCGAAGTTATAGTTTATATAGGATTGTCCTCCTGAAACGGTAAGTGTATATGAACGTGGTGCATTGGGGGTGGTCTCTGTCCAACCGGTTTGTGGAACTTCAGTAATAGTATAGGTATCGGATGGAAGATTCTTAAATTCATAGGAACCATCTAACAAAGTAACACAGCTTCGATAGAGTCCTGAGGAATTGCTAAGATTTATTGTCCAGCCATAGAGGGGAATTTCACCAAAGCCTCCCCAAAATCCATCCCCATTTAAATCCTTAAATTTAAATCCGCTTATGGTATTACAGGTGTCATACATTATTCCTCCATTGTTAGATACATTAATATTAAAGGAACAACTACTGAAGTTTCCGCTGGCATCGGTTGCTTTAAAGGTAATTGTGGTTGTGCCCATTGGGAAAAACGAACCACTCGCAGGACCTTGTGTTCGCAAGATGGTTAATCCCGGGCAATTATCGGTTGCACTAGGATAAACATAACTTACTACTGCTCCTTGAATACAGGGTTCGTTTGTTGCAAAAATATTTGCCGAACAACCAATGATTGGGGGTTCATTATCATTTACCGTGACAATAAACGTACAACTCGCCGAATTCATTGATGCATCTTTAACAGTCCAGTTTATGGTAGTGCTCCCTTTCTGTAGAACTGCCCCTGCTAAGGTATTGCTAAAATTGAAATCGTTTATTGGCATTCCAATATTTGGACAATTATCAAAGCAAATCGGATCGAATTCGTTGCCTTGCACTGTGTAGGTGCAAACTCCTAAATCGGTACTTCTGATTTGATTTTGGGGGCAAATGATGGTCGGTAATTCGCAATCGTTCACCGTAATTGATTGAATGCAAGTTGCTGTGTTGTTAGATTTATCGGTAGCTGTCCACAGAAGGGGCGTTGTCCCAACTGGGTAAGTGCCAGAAGCATCGGGCAAGTTATTAGTAAGTATGCTGAATATACCACAGTTGTCGGTTGCTGTGGGAGGGACAAGAGATATATAAGCATTGCAGACCCCGGCATCGTTGCAAACGACAACCGGTGTGCAATTGATTATTGGATTTTCATTATCCTCCACAATCACATCCCTGCAAGTGCTTCCCTGACAACCATATTCATCGGTAACCGTCACACAATAGTTGCCCGAAGTGGTAACCGTAATAGTTTGTGAAATATCATTGGTTGACCAACGATAGGCGCTATATCCACTTCCAGCATCTAGTATTACATTACCTCCGGGGCAGAAAGTTGTAGGGCCATTTGCCATGATGACCGGCGTGGGGTCGGGGTCAACAACATCAATTATTCCTATGGCAATTACGTTTCCCCATTCATCATAGATTTTAACTTCCCATCTGCCAACACCATCGCCTCCAAATGGAGTAAGGAAAGTGGAATCGGGAGATTTTTCGCCCTGTGAAACGCCATCTTTATCAAACCATTCATAAGCTACATGGCCAGAAGTGGCTGTTAAGACAACATTTGTTGGAGGAGTGGTACATAATTTCACAAATCCAGATTGAACGGTTACG
>CAIXTV010000014.1 GCA_903922465.1 uncultured bacterium | reverse complement strand
GTTATTGGTGATTAGCGATTGGTAAATGGTTATTGGAGAATGCGATAATTTGTTATTGCGATAATGTGTTAATACGGTAATGTGTCGATGCGGGAATTAGGCTGTTAGACTTTTAGGCTGTTAGAGAGTTATAATATGAGTTAGTTTCGAAATGCGATGCACTAAGCGATGGTTGTTGAGCTTTGACGGAAATATCGACGAAACAAGTCGAATGGTGCGGTTATTATTCCTCATTCACTAGATTCCCTACATTTTCTGCAAGTTCATATAGCGTTTCAGGTGCAATGTCCGCTCCATTTGGCCAGGAAAGAGTCCATCCGTCAACAAACAATTTCTTAAAGTATGCCTGATTAATTAGTGGTTCAAATACACCTTCCCCGACAAAAGGTTTCAAATCAATTGTCCCTTCTTTTCCATTACTGAAAACAATATGGACTAAGTAATCGTTAAGGTATTGAGCGTCGATTACCCTTGGCATATATTCTGTGTTCATGAATTAAAGAATTAATGTAATGGTTCAATTTTATTAATTGCAGTCTTATCTGAGATATTTTTCCAGTTTTCTTCTAATTCGATATTTCGTAAAACAGCCTATTCTTTAATTAGAGGCTGTCCATAAAGTCAGGTTTTATTTCTATTTACGATGTACGAATTTCGATTGACGAATATAACCCGCTGAAAATAAATCGTAAATCGTAAGTCGCAATTCGTACATTTTGAATTAAACCAAGTGAATAAACATACTCTAATTAGTTATAATGCTGTAGTCGATTTAATGTTTCCCTTTATTACTCGCCTTCAAAATTAAATATTCCTTCAGTTGCCTGATATTCAGCGTGGAAATGAGGCGGGTTGTGTTCGCTGTAGAACATCCGGATTATTATGCCGAAAAACATTGAAACAAAGGGCATTGTTATAAATAAATTCCGGATTTAAGATAATCTGGTAATGGGATGATGTGATAGTTAGGCTATTAGTTTTTTAGTCTTTTAGACTATTAGGTAATCAGTTAATCAGGAAATTTGAAAATGCGATAATGTATTAATGCGGTAATGCGGTAATTACTAATGTGTACTATGTGCCTATTGTGGTGAAAAAATCAATGCCGTAATGGGTTAATTAGAGGACGTAATGTATTAAAAAACAGCGAATTGATATGCGTAATTTATTAGGTATTGGTGTTAAATTACATGTTAAACCCAACCCCGGTTTTGAAGGAAGATATTGCAGGATTCTATATTATTAAGTAGGTTGGCAGAAAGTTCAATTACTTCGGTAGCCAGTTCGCGGATTGCATCGGGCAGGTATTCGTGTGCTATTTGATTCCGTAAGTCGCGGATTTCGATCATTTGGTCTGCTGATTGCAGTAAAGCCATTTTTTCGCATTTGTTGATCATATCAATGAATGGAGCAAAAGGCTCATGCAATAACATCCATACTGACTATATAACTTTTTGGGTGAAAATATCGGAAGTGCGGTTAAATTTGGAGGTCAAAGAATCAAACGATTCCAACTCCTCGAAGGAATAAAATTCTTTTATGCCTATTGTTTGGCATTTGAGAACGGATAATTTTAGTGTTGCGACCGATTGTTGCAACAAATCCCATTCAGATTTTAGAAGGGCAATTGTTAATTCTTCCTGTTTCATAGTTGAATAGCCTGGTTTTCGATTAGTTTTCGGAACAAGGAATCATCGGAATGTTTAAAATTAAGCAGGTCTATTTTTTGCCAGCCTAATTTTTTTATAATTTCCAATCGGATTTTACGGATGATCAGTCTGTCAGCAATTTTATCTGTAAGAATCATTATGTCAATATCACCGCCTTTTGATCGGTTGTCGGTCCTGGAGCCAAAAAGATAAACCGAGGAACCTGGTATTTTCTCCTGAATTACCTGCTTTAAAAAACTGGCGGTTTCGGAAGGAAGGCGCATAATTTGTTAATTTGAAAATTGGTTAATGTGCTAATGCGATAATTTGTTAATGTGTTAATTTGAAAATGTAGGAATTTGAAAATTTGAAAATGCGCGAATTTGAGGATGTGAAAATGGGTTAATGTGCTAATGCGATAATTTGTTAATGCGATAATGTGGTAATGTGAAAATTTGAAAATGTGGAGATTTGGGGATATGGAAATTTGGGGATATGAAAATTATTGTTAAAGACTGGTGTTTATTGATTGGAGACTGCTCATTAGTAATTGGTGATTGGTACTTAGTGCCTGAATTTTGAAAACTTATACTACACATAAGCATTTAAAAATTTGTCAAACTAAAATTATCAAACTTATGCGATACATATATTGGGTTTTGCTGATTCAATATTCGTTTTGTTGATCCCAAGTGAGTTTGCTTTACCTAGAAAAAAGTCATCGGCGATTTGGTTTAAACAATCGCGGGTATGAATTAAATCAATTGGTTTGTTAATCCAGTTTACATTTACAAGCAATTCGACAGGGAATGAAATTAGACGTTGTTCCACATCTAATTCATTGATTGCGGCTTTATTTTTGGCATGATGAAATAAATCCATCCAATTGAAGGAATAGCTGGTTGAGAGGTGAATGATATCGAAAATATCTTTTGGCTCATCGCGGCCAACCAAGGCAGTAAGTTTATTTGATAAAATATTTAAGGGGGTATCAATATATCCGTATTTATAAGCTGTTGGTTTCCCGGCGTAATATTCAATATCGTTAACCAGTTCTATTTTTAAGAAGAGGTCATCTTCGGTAATAAAAAACCGTGTAAAGTCGTCGGCAAAAAGAGATTGCTGAATATTAACCTCAAACCGCCCTTTCATTTTGCGATTCAATTCAGCAATGGTAGCGGAGTACTGGGTATTGGCATTGGTAAAGAAATCAAGATCATCGCTAAACCGGTGGTTAAGATAGAAACGTCCGAGAGCTGTTCCTCCCGTAAGGTAAAAAGGAAGGTGAAGGGAAAGCCACCAGGAAAGAAATTTATCCTGTAGTTGGTATAACTTGTTGTAATCTTTTTTGGACGAATTCATATTTTTGTCGCAAAGAAGGAGATCGGAGTTTTGAGATAACCTGATTTGTTAATAAATATTTAATTTGGATTGGACTAAATAATTGGAGCACAGTGTACCAGGAGTATGATTCAAGTATTTTTAAAAAAATCATTTCCTTATTAAAATGCCCGGCCTGTTTCAATTCCCCTTGCAATACAGCTTCGATATCTTTGACGGGGATAGCATAATCCCAAAGGATTTGTTTTAGTATCGTATTTCGTTTTGCTGTATCCATATAATACTTTAATGCAAAGATAAACAGTTAATTGTAATCAAGTGTTGGTATCTGCCTGCTTCAACATTTAAAATCCGGTGTTCAACCTTAGTTATTTACCGTTCAATTTACTTAGCATATCCGATGCATCGAGTTCGATTTTGGAGAAAGCAAACCATTTTTTACCCAGATCTTTTAGTGATGCACCGATATGATAAACAATTTTACTGTCGATAATCAAGAATCGGTCGTGCGATTTAGTAAAAGTCTTGACTACAACTTTCGGATATTGGGCGCTAAATTTTTTCAGATCGAGTTTTAATTGTGCCGAAATATTTGCAGTATATATTGTGGCCTCAACTTTTGAGTTTCTCTTTGACATCATAAGCAGCACACTCTCGTCCACGTAATTATCTATCAATACGATTGACGTTATTGCTGATTTGATAATATCCGCTACAAACAGGTATGCATCGAAGATTTGACCATCATAAAAAATACCTTGTTTTGACGGAAGATGTGTATTGATCAGTAAGTCAAATTTCTGGTCATGTTCAAGGAGTTTGTTTTCAATTCTATCGACACGTTGATTGAGAACGTATCCTTTCAACAAATAATCCTTTAGTACCTGGTTAGCCCAAATACGGAATTGAGTACCTCGCTGTGATTTAACCCGGTATCCTACGGAAATAATGACATCAAGGTTGTAGAACTTTGTTTTATATTTTTTTCCATCCTCGGCAGTTAGTAAGGAATCCTTACATACTGAGGTTTGTTCTAATTCCTTCTCTTTAAATACATTGCCGATATGCAGGGTGATGTTGTTCCGTGTTGTTTGAAACAGTTCGGCCATTTGAGCCTGTGTAAGCCATACAGTTTCATCCTCTAATTTAACCTCTATCATTGAAGTTTCATTATCAGGTTGATAAATTAGTACTTCGGCTTTTGACATAAGCTTTTAAGTATAAAAAAGAATAGTGTTTTAATTAGAGTTTGTTTTTAAACTTGGGTTATCCCAAAATGTACGAATTACAACTTACGATTTACGATTTGTTTTCAGCGAGTTATATTCGGCAATCGAAATTCGTACATCGTAAATAAAAATAAATCTTGACTCTATGGACAGACTCTAGATAGTAGCACTAACTCCTTTTTTACGTTTTGATAGCAAGAATAGGGTTGATTCATCTACATAATTGTCGATAAATACTATTGATTTCTGTGCCGATTTGATTATGTCCGAAACAAATTTATAGGCATCGAATAATTGTCCATCAGAAAAAATACCCTCTTGCTGTGGCAATGCTGTTTTAATAATCAAATCGAATTTTTGCTCGTGCTCAAAAAGTGTTTTATCATGCAGATGTAATTTTTTTTCAATATAATCAAATTGTTGACGAATAGCATGACCTTTGAGCAGGTAATTTTTAAAATGCTATTAGCCCAAATACGGAATTGAGTTGCATTTTTGGAATTGACCCTTTAACCTACGGATAAAATAGCATCGAGATCATAATACTGTGTTTGATATTTTTGGACTCCACTTATACCCATATGTTCCAAAATGGAACATGTGCTATTTTCAATTAATTCCCCTGATTTATAGTTATTAATCAGGTGCTTCGTAATAACTGGTCTTTTCGTGCCAAACAATTCAGCAATTTGTACCTGAGTGAGCCAAACCGTTTCGTCTTCAAGCCGAACTTCTAATGAAGTTTGATTTTCCGATGAGTGATACAAAATTATTTCGCCTTGACTGCTATCTGAATTTTCTTTCATAATAACATGTAAGATTCTGACTTTGTTTTAAGTTTATTGAAATGTTCGGAATTTCCGAACAGATGCTACAGGCACTAATTCCTTATGGTTATCAATCAGGATAATTGGTTTGGTTACTGTCTTGATACTATCTGATATAAAGTTGAGGTCGTATTCTTTGTGTTCGGCGTCAATCTGCTTGTAAACTTGAATAACCTTAAGGGCAAAAGCGTATGTTTCTGTTTTATAATGCTTTCTTTCATAGTGAATTGCTTTTAGCAATTAAATTATTTGTCGTATGCCACTATTCACTATTAGTTGTTCACTATTCACTTTTAAGGGCTTTCCTTCATAATGAATTGCTTCTAATACTTAAATTTCTCGTCGAACGTCACTTTCATCTAACTAAAAATAAACTACTGATATATTGGCTGTTACAAAATTCCTTTAAGCATGTTTT
>CAIXTV010000013.1 GCA_903922465.1 uncultured bacterium | reverse complement strand
TAGGCAACGACACAACTGTTTGCCAGGGACAAAGCATTACTTTGCATCCTAATCAGGCTTTTGTCTCCTACTTATGGTCGACAGGAGCTAGCTCACAAACTATAAATGTAAGCACGGCTGGCCTTTATTGGTTAAGAGTTACCAATGCAAATGGATGTGTTGCTTATGATACTATTAATGTAACAGTTCACCCTAATCCAATTATTAATATCCAATATTCTGCCAATCCAATTTGTGCAGGGTCATCGACAACTCTAACTGCAGGCGGAGGAACGACTTATTCGTGGAGCAATGGTTTAGGAACTTCTAATCCTTTAACGGTTAGCCCTGCAACAACTACTACTTATACAGTTACGGGCACATCACTAGGATGTACTGGCACTGCAAATGTAACCATCACGGTTAACCCTCATCCAACAATTAGCATATCTGCATCGGCCAATCCTGTTTGTGCTGGCTCATCTACTAACCTTACGGCCAGCGGAGCTAGTACTTATGTCTGGAGCAATGGCCTGGGCACTTCTAATCCCATTTCAATCACGCCTGCCACTTCAGGCACTTACAGTGTGACGGGAACTTCTGCTGGTTGCACTGGTGTTGCCAATATCGCCATTACAGTTACCCCACATCCGATTATCAATGTTGCGGCTACAGCAAGTCCACTATGTATTGGTTCCTCAACAACACTTTCAGCAAGTGGTGCTAGCACCTATTCGTGGAGTAATGGCTTAGGGACTTCTAATCCTGTTACGGTGTCCCCTATTACTACAACAACCTATACGGTCACAGGAACATTGGCAGGATGCACAGGTTCGGTAAATATTATTATTTATGTTTATCCCTACCCTATTGTGAGTGCTTCAGCATCATCAAATACAATTTGTTCGGGAACATCAACAACACTAACAGCAAGTGGAGCTACCAATTATATTTGGAGCGGGGGCGCTACTGGTAGTTTGAATCCTATGACGGTCTCCCCTCTTGCAACTACCAGCTATACTGTTATTGGAAACTCATACGGCTGTGCCGATACAGCCAGTATTATCATAACGGTCAATCCACTTCCGGTGGTAAGTGTTAGTCCGGTAAATCCATCTTTTTGTTTGGGAGATACGGTTTCTTTGCTTGCTTCATCTAATATTGTTGGGACTACTTATGTTTGGAATACTGGGGCAAACAGTAACACCATTAATGTTTCGCCTGTAAATACTACCACTTATAATGTCATTGGTAGCAGTAACAACTGCAAAGATACTACTGCTGTTACAGTAACTATAAATGCTTCTCCCATTGTTAGCATCGCCCCACTTAATCCTTCGATTTGTAAGGGTGATCCTATTGTACTAACTGCTTCTTCTAATTTGCCTTCAACAAGCTTTGTGTGGAGCAATGCGGCATTGAGCAGCAGTATTAATGTGAGCCCAATAATTACCACTACTTACTTTGTTGTTGGTAGTGCTAATCAGTGTAAGGATACTGCTTTTGTAAATGTGAGTGTGAAGCCTTTACCCGTAATTACAGTCACGGCAAACAATAATCCAGTTTGTGAAGGGGAATCCACCACATTGACCGCTAACAGCAACTTGCCTTCAACCACTTATGTTTGGGATAATAGTGCTACTGGAAATAGCCTTAGCATCACCCCTCCTATTACAACCTATTATTATACAACTGGAACTGCCAATAACTGTCATGATACTGCAGGTATTCTGATTACGGTTGTGCCAAATCAAATCTTTGATTTAGGTTTAGATGGCTATTTGTGCACAGGGGAACAAATTAACCTGAGTGCAAACCTAAATGGTCTGTATTTATGGAGTACAGGTAGTAGTTCTCAGTCTATTAATGTGAGCGAACCAGGAGTTTATTGGTTAAGAGTTGACAATAATGGTTGTGCTGTTTCCGACACCATCGAATTCAAGAAGTGTTCTGAAATATGGGTTCCTAATGTGTTTACACCCAACCAAGATGGGAAGAATGACTATTTTAAACCCTTAGTTACAGAGATACAAACCTTGAGCATGTATATTTTTAACCGGTGGGGTGAAATGATATTTGAAACCTCCGACTTTGCAAAAGGTTGGGACGGGAGCTATAAGGGCAAAGAAGCTATGGAAGGAGTATACTATTGGGTGATGAAATACAAAGGATATTCCTCACAGGGGTCATCCATGGATAAGGAAATTAACGGAAGTGTGACACTGTTGAGATAGACTTTATTTAGCTAAAGTAGCAGGCCGGCTGAGGCTTTTAGCTCATTGGATGATACACTAAAGACCTGTAAACTATTAGAATAAATACGATTTCAACAGGGGGTTTTACCGATTGAGAGATATTAGATTATCACTTTACGGAGGTCAGGATGCCGCGTTACGGAGGTCAGGATGCCGCATTACGGAGGTTAGGATGCCGCGTTACGGAGGTTAGGATGCCACGTTACGGAGGTCAGGATGCCACGTTACGGAAGTCAGGATGCCGCGTTACGGAGGTCAGGATGCCACGTTACGGAGGTCAGGATGCCGCGTTACGGAGGTCAGGATGCCACGTTACGGAGGTTAGGATGCCACGTTACGGAGGTCAGGATTTGGTGATTTTAAATTGCGGAAATTTTGGGGTGCAGAGTTGCTAATTGCATCGCCTATGTTCAGCCTTTATCGAGCAGGGAATGTTGTTATCGTTAGGAAGCAATCATTTGATTGCTTAATACAAATATTTCATTAGTTTTCATTCAAAATACTTCAATTAGTAAGATTAAGGGTGATAAATTCATTTTTATTCTTAGTTTCATTGAAATAATACTGCAATATTCCTTGAGGCAATTATTATTTGTTCAATGGAATATCTACCACTAATAATTGTATTATCTACTAAATACGGATAATAATTATAATTCAAGAATCAATGAAAAAGATATTTTTATTATTCCTGAATTATTCTGAATAATATTTGTAAATTTGAAGCAAAAATTATTCACCTTTCTAAACATTGAAGGATTGGGTGTTTAGGATACAACAAATTGTGTAATGAAAAAGATTAAACTATCTATTTTTGTATTGATGTTTTTATCAAGTGGGTTTCTTTCTAAAGCCCAAATATCCAAAACTGTAGGGACTGGAGGCAACTATACTACGTTGAAAGCTGCCTTCGATGCAATTAACTTTGGCACATTGACAGGAGCAATAAGTTTGCAAATTATCACAAGCACGACTGAAACTGCCTCTGCAGTAATTTACCAAAGTGGATATAGCGTTTCGGGTCACACTTCCAACTACACATCAATAAACATATATCCAACACAAACGGGACTTACGATAGCAGGAAATTTGAATGCCTCGCTAATAGATTTGAATGGTGCTGACAATGTCAGCATTGATGGACGAGTTGGGGCAATTGGTAGTGCTAAGGATTTATTGATAGAAAATACTTCCACAGGAAATAGTGCTAATACTATTCGTTTTTATAATTCGGCTGAGAATAACATTGTTAAATATTGTATTTTGAAGGGTTCGGAAAGCAGTTTATCTGCCGGAGTAGTTCATTTTTCAACTTCACCATCGGGGACTGGTAATAATGGGAACACAATTACCTATAACAACATTACAAATAGCAGCTCAAATAGACCCTGTAATGGCATATATTCATATGGAACATCGGGTCGCGAAAACAGCAATATTGTTATTAGTAACAATAATATTTATGATATTCTAAATCCAAGTTCTTCTTCAAGCAACATTCAAATTGGAGGTAGTTCAATTTCATGGACAGTTTCGGGCAATAGTTTATATGAAACCACTACCGTAATCCCAACGGGAGCTTTTACCTATGAGCCCATAAGAGTTAATACTTCTGCCTATCATCTCATTAGTGGTAATTACATTGGAGGAAGTGCAGCTAGTTGTGGTGGCACTGCATTAACAGTTAATTCAAATACCACGCATTATTTTTGCGGGATTTATGTGAATGGGAGTAACGGGACTCCATGTATCGTTCAAAATAATATTATTTCAAACATTAATTATACAAGCGTTGAGGATAATCCATGGGATGGGATATTTATCAATTCGGGTGATGTTAATGTTGTTGGGAATACCATTGGAGCCACAACAGGGACAGGTTCAATCACTATAACGACCCCTCTACCTGCTGCAACTGCAATTATAAGTGGTGGCATAGTAACCTCAATAAATCTAATTGGTGGAGGAAGCGGATACACTGTTGCGCCTGTAATTTCTTTTACAGTTTCAGGCAGTACAACTCCTGCCACTGCCATAGCAAATTTGACGGGCGGTGTTGTGAGCATCACCCTTAATGGCGGAGGTAGCGGATATACTGCTGCCCCAAACGTAGTTTTTGATGGTCAATCTAATAATTATTCCACTTCACATGGTATTATTAATGCGGGTGTAGGCAGTGTGTTGATTAGTAATAATAATTTCGGATCGATAACAACTGTAGGCTCGAATTACTATTCACATGGTTTTGAAACCACTTATAATAGAGGGGCTACGGGAACAACCAGCTTTTTAAATAATTTAATTGGAAGTTTGACTACAGCGAATAGCATAAACATAAGCTCGGCTGGAAACCTTGCACTTCAAAAGCAAGATTTCTACGGATTTTATAATGCAAGTGGCGGAACAGTTATCGTTTCGGGAAATACAATTCAAAATGTGACGAATGCTTATACTGGTAGTAATACTGGTTCGCGTCTTCGCCCAATAGCTTCAATAGCTGGTTCAGCCAGTATTCAAAATAATACAATTAAAGATATTAAAAGTTCAAGTAGTCAGACTGGTGCAGGGAATAATGCTTCTGTAATTGGAATAGTTGTTTCATCAGCATTGGATGGCACTTCGCAAAGCGTTACGGGCAATACTATATCAAACTTAAGTAATATAAATGCATCGGCAGCAACAAACATATATGGCATATTTTATTTAGGTGCGAACTCCGGTACAAATAGTATTTCAGGCAATTTCATTCATAGTATTTCTTTTTCTTCAAACAATATAGGATGCGAAATGGGTGGTATTTATCTTTACAATGGATTGACTACAAGCTCGAACAACATTATTAATTTGGGAGTTGGAATAAGCACGGGGTATAAAATAAATGGGATATATGATGCTAGTGGTGCGACCAATAACAACAAGATTTATTTTAATACGGTTTATATTGGCGGTACAAGCTCGGGAACAACATCTAATACTTCTGCTTTAAATAATAATGCCAATACATCAACCCGAGACTATAGAAATAATATTTTATATAATGCAAGAACGGGTGGCACATCAGGAAAACATTATGCCATCATACTTTCAGGAGTAGCTAATACCAGCATTGATTATAATGACTATTTAGTTGCAGGAACAACACTTGGTAAGATAGGGTCATTAGAAAAAACAAGCCTAACTTTATGGCAGGCAGGAACACTTCAGGATACCCATAGTCAAAACACTAATCCCGGCTTTAGCCTTGCTGGTGGCACTAATCCTCTTAATTATTATGCGTCAGCCTCCTTGCTGGCGATTTCGGGAACAGGCATTACTATCGATTATGATGGACTGACAAGAGGATTAACACCTAAAATGGGAGCTTTAGAGTTAAATAATTACACATGGAAAGGCGGTACAAGTAGTGTTTTTGGTGATGCATTGAACTGGACTGGAGGTGTTGTTCCACCAGATGGGGCTGACATATTTTTTGATGCAGTACCAACGAGAGATTGCATTTTAGATCAGAACAGAATTTTAGGAAACATAACAAATGCGCAAAGTACTTATAAACTAATTGTGGGCGGGAAACAACTTAGCATTACGGGAGACTTACTCTTCACAAATGGGGCCCAAATTAATGCAACAACAGCATTGTCGAAAGTTATATTTTCGGGAACTGCTGCACAATCGATACCTAATGGTGCTTTTGTGAGCAATATCATTGATTCGTTGACGATAAATAATGCCAACGGTCTGACCTTAGATGGAGATTTTACCATCAATAATGGAATTGCACTTATTGCTGGTAATTTTGCCATTGGTCCGAATACTTTAACCTTCAATGGAGTGGTTACTGCAATGACAGGAAGTGTAAGTGGAGGTAGTTCTACTAATATGATAATTGGTGGTTCGGGTGCAACGATAAGTATGCCTTCTTTTTTGCTCAATAACTTGACGATAAATCGAGCCAATGGTGTGAGTTTATATGGGGATGTCAATATTGCAGGGACTTTAACATTGACAAATGGGACTCTTACGGTTGGGCCAAACACATTAACTCTTTCGGGGAGTTCTCCAGTAAGAACGAGTGGAAGTATTGATGCAAGCAATAGTGGTGCTACGTTAGTCTTTAATAATGCTGCTGTTGTAACACTCCCCTTTTCAATATTCACTGGAGCAGTTAACAATCTTTCATTAAGTGGAGCAGGAGGCATATCAGCCGTCAACGATTTTACTGTTGATGGAGTTTTAAATCTTGCTGCATCCAATCCTTCAAATATTAAAGGAATACTTGATATGGGAGCAAATACGTTAACGATGGGTGCAAATGGCACCACTATTGGCGTTGGGGATGTAACAGGTATTGTGAGACGCACATCCTTTGCATTAAATACTCCCTATAGTTTTGGCAACAAATTCACCACAATGAATTTTGCGATAGGGCCTTTGCCAACTTCTGTAAGTTTTAAAATAGTATTAACTTCGTCGGAACCTTCCTGGATGACAACAACTGTTGGCATTTATAGGCATTATGATATAATCAGAGACGCCGGTACTTATACGGCAACACGTTTAACTCTTAACTTACATTATTTAGATACAGAACTCAATAGCGCTGCAGAAACTACGTTAGACTTTTTCTATGATTTGGTGAGTGGCCCCAATACAGTAACTGACCGTGGACGCTCTAATGATAATAGCACTGATAATTGGGTAGGACTATCGGGTTTGGGACTGCCTTATGTTGCTAACACCTCCTTTGATTTCAGATATTGGACTCTTGGCACTCGTAACACCGGAAATACTACAACGTGGATTAGTGGAGGAGCAGTACTGACAGATTGGACGTTGCCTGGGAACTGGAATGGAGGGGTGCCGACAGTCACCTCTGATGTGGTTATACCTCTTGTAACTATATCAGAAATTGCTAACAATCCTACTTTGCCTGCAAATACCACTATAAATACGTTGAACATTATAGCAGGAGGAGTATTGAATGCGCTTGAGGGCACACCAACATTAACTATTGCAGGCGGAGCCGGAGCGTGGGAAAATGCCGGAACTTTTAATGCCGGAGCGAGTACTGTTATCTTCACGAATGCAAATGCCACTATGGCTGACCCTACAAATTTCAACAATGTTACTATAGCCGACGGGGCATCTTTGACTTTAGGAACTAATAATATGATGAGAATAGGAGGCGTACTTTCTCTTTCTAACACAGGCGTTTTAAATGCAGGGAGCAATAATAATACTATTGAATATAATGGAACGTCAGCACAAACAATAATCAATCCTAACGGCTTACCTAGTGGTTATTATAATCTCATTTTAAGTGGTTCGGGCGCCAAAACAATGCCTTCATCAGAATTAGCAATAGATGGTTATTTTCTTACAACCGGAACTGCACCAGCAACAGCAAACAATACGATAAGAGTTGGAGGAGATGCTACTGTTGAATTGGGGTCAACATTTGTTAGTGGGAACTTTAATCATTTCTTTAAGGGTAATATTCACAATCAGGGGACATTCACTGCTTCAGCTGGGAGTAGTATTTACATGGATGGTTCATTGAGCCAAATGATTAATGGGGGGATGACCACTGATTTTTATAATCTGATAATAAATAACAACAGTGGAGTGAGCTTGTTTACGAATACAAATGTAAGCAATACACTAACTCTTACTAAGGGAAACCTAAGTGTTGGTGAAACAACTTTGGGTATTAACGGAGCCATTTCAAGTACTTTAGGATTTATTCAGGTGGATGCCACTTCTTCTCTTAGCTTTGGAGGTAGTGATGCAATAACACTATCCAATAATTTGTTTACCTCTACTGCTTCCATCAATAACCTTATTATTAATAGAACTAATGGAGTTAGTTTAGGGAATCAAAATATGACTGTTAATGGACTTTTAAATCTGCCATTGGGAACTTTTAACCTAGGAGCAAACACATTGACAATTAATGGAGTTTCTCCAACAAGAACAAGTGGCACTATTGATGCAAGCCATGCCAATGCAACTTTAACCTTTTCAAATCCAAGTGCTATTGTGTTGCCTGCAAGTATTTTTAGCAGTAGTGTAAATAATCTTTCTATTACAGGAACGGGTGGTGTTACAGCCTCAAGTGATTTTACGATTAATGGGATTTTGAATTTGCAAAATGCAAATCCATTAGATATTAAAGGCAGTTTAGATATGGGAGACAATATTCTTACTATGGGAGCATTAGCCACCACGATAGGTATTGGAGATGTTACGGGTTATGTAAAACGGAGCTCTTTTTCAGTAAATACACCCTATACGTTTGGGAATGAATATAGCACCCTAAATCTGGCTGCAGGGGGCACCTTACCCGATTGGATTAGTGTGAAAATTGTTCTTTCTCCTACTCATACTTGGAAGTCGGATGCCATTAACCGTTATTATGATATTGCCCAATCGGGTGGAAACAGTTCCACATTGGTTACAATTAATCTTCACTATTTAGATAGCGAATTAAATGGAGCTACTAAAAGCAATCTGGATGCATTTGATCATCATGAAAGTGGAAATGGAGATACTGATGACCACGGTCGTTCTAACGATGATATTGTTAATAATTGGGTTGGTTTAGCCAATAGGTCAATAACCTATATTGCCCCAAGTTCAACGTTCCCAAGTAAATATTGGACACTTGGGACTTCAACAACAGCAGACTTTACCTGGCTTGGGGCATCAAGTTCGGATTGGACAGATGGCAATAACTGGGTTAGTGGTGTTCCAACGTCAGGCAATCATGCAATAATTCCTGATGCAAGCACAACTCTGCATAGTCCAAGCTTACCAGACGTTTTAACAACTACTATTGGCTATATTACCATTGAAGCAGGTGGTGTTTTGAATGCTACTTCAGGAGTCCCTACCTTGACTATTGACGGGGCAGTTGGTGCCTGGGATAATATGGGGACCTTTAATGCAGGCTCAAGTACTGTTGTTTTCACTAATGCAAATGCAACGACATCAGATCCAACGAATTTCTATAATGTAACTGTTGCAAGTGGAGCAAGATTAACCTTAGGAACAAATAATATAATGCGAATTGCCGGAGCTTTGACGATTACGGGTATTCTAAATGCGTCATACAACTATAATACAATAGAATTCAATGGAAGTATTGCACAAAGTATTCCCAACCCAAATGGAAGCACATCAGGATATAGCAATTTGATTTTGAGTGGTTCGGGCACAAAAACATTAGCTGCCACACTTGATATTGTGGATCAATTCACCAACAATGGAAGTGTAAATTTCGGCACAGGTAGTGTTAATTTAAATGGCAATTCTTCCGATGGCCAAGAAATTAGTGGAACTTCCACATCAAACTTTTATAATCTAAACCTTAATAATTCAGGATATGGAGCTAGTTTAAAGGTTAATGCTGGAGTTACTAATGCACTTACTTTGACAAAGGGAAAACTCACAATAGGGAATTCTGATTTAACGCTCGGCAATACGGCGACAATTTCGGGTGGCAATAGTTCGAACTATATAATCACTAATGGAATAGGTTTATTAAGTCAAAGAGTTAACAATGATGCTAGCGATGTTGTTTATCCAATTGGTGTAGCGACTTCATATCTTCCAATTAGAGTTCAACTTACGTCGGGTTCAACGGCTGATAATATTAAAGCGCGGGTTGGTGATGGTATTTACAGTTCGTATAGCAGCAATGTCCCAACAGGCTCTCTCATTACTTCAAATGTTGTTAGAAAGACATGGTATTTGCAAGAAGGTGTTGTGGGGGGAAGCTCGGCTACGGTTAAAGTTCAGTGGAATGCAGAAGATGAGGGAGCATCTTTTGATAATACAAAATCAAATATTTCACTTTTCAATGGCAGTGCATGGAAATATGTAAGTAGTTCAGAGGTATCGGGTGGTGGGCCTTTTACGCAATCTATCAGTGGGATCACTTCTTTTTACCCTCTTGGCGTTTTTGAACAGACTTTAAGTGGAAACGTAAATTATTATAATTTGGGCAACACCTCACTAACATCTGGAGTTACGGTTAAATTATTTCAGAGTAATGAACAAGTTGGCTCTGATTATGCAGTTACAAACGGGAGTTATCTTTTTAAAGGGCTTCCTCCGGGGGCATACGAAATTAGGGCCACATCGGGGATGTCTGCTAATGGAGCTGTAAATGGTACTGATGCAGCACAAGTGAACTATTGGGGGGTGCATCCTTACTCCATACAAAAAGTCAGATTCCATGCTGGAGATGTAAGTGGAGGAAGTCCTATTGCAGTAAATAGCACAGATGCTTTGGCAATATTGCAGAATTTTGTGAATGGGACTCCATTCAACTCTGTTTGGTCATTCTGGAAAACGGGGGCCGCTATTGCTAATAACCCAACTGTTGAACAAGTTGAATTCACTGAATCATACCCAAGTTTTACACTTGATGTGGGGAGAGATTCAATTGTTGATATGTACGGTTTGTATATTGGAGATTTTAATATGAGTTACAACTTTGAAAAAACCATGAGTACAACGCTCGACCTTGTACCGAGCGGTATCCTTAATATTGGCAGCCAACAGGAATTTGACCTGCCAATATATTTGGTGAATTCGGGATCAATTGGTGCGGTCTCCTTAGTTTTGAATTTCCCTGCGGATTTAGTTAGCATTGAAGATGTGACTATGAACACTAACGAAGGTGTTATTAATTGGGCAGTTCAGGGCAACGAGTTGCGCATTGGTTGGTATAGCCCTATTGCGATGGAACTTTCAGCAGGGGATATTATGGCTGTGCTGCATCTGAAAACCACACAGATTTTCAACGATCAAAGCATTATTGAGTTTAGCCTTGCAGCCAATTCTGCCAATGAATTAGCAGATGGACAATATGAAATAATACCCAATGCTATTATCGGTATAGATGCGATCATAGCTTCCAGCACAAGTGTACAAGACCTATCTAACCAAGATCCAAGCAATATCAAACTAAAGAACTATCCTAACCCATTCTCTGGGATTACTACGCTAGTTTACGAACTACCTTGTGATGGACAAGTTAACTTGGAAATATATGACATTGTGGGTAGGGTGATAAATACCTTGGTGAGCGAAGTTAAAAAACAAGGAGTCTATAATCAGAAATTCGATGCCAACATCTTGCCTCCGGGCATCTATATGGCTCGACTGACTTTGATTACTGAAGGAAAGAAAGTAATACGCAATATAAAATTGATTAATAACAATTAAGCTAAATGAAATCATAGATAAAAAAAAAGAGAAGACACATTGAGTATCTTCTCTTTTTTTTGCGGTCCGGACGGGACTCGAACCCGCGACCCCGTGCGTGACAGGCACGTATTCTAACCAACTGAACTACCGATTATTAATGTAAATATTTTAAAATTTACTTTTTTATAAAACTGATTTTTAGTGTCTAATTTAGGTGTCTAATCTTGGTGTCTAATTTTGTATCTTTGCAAAATTAAATTCTATTAAAATGAGCATTCCAATTATTAAGACGTTCCCTTTTTTAAAGCACTATAGAAGAAAATCTGATGATTTAAAGCAAGTTATTATACGTGCGCGTATAAGTTACCATCAAAGCAATCTTCAAAAAATCCAAAAGACATTTGACGTAACAGTATTATCGGAAAACGGAGAAAAAATACGAGCAACTGATGCAGAGTTAAGTAATAGGAATACTATAGACAAATTAAAATATCGAATTCCTGAAATCGAATCTTTAATTTATAAAGCAATTTCAAGAATAATCCGAGAAAATAAAAATCTAAACATAGTGAACATTACCGAACTTGTATATAATTCGGAAATGGAATCTTATAAACAATTAGATGAAACGATATATAATGACGAAATTGAAAGGTTATTTGGTTATCCAATTCCAATTGCTATCTGGGAAGAATTAATTTCTCATAAACATTTGAATGAAGAAACAAATCAACCTGTGTTATATGAAGAGCTTGAGGATATTGCAAAAAATATCGAAAGTGAATATTATGAACAAAAGAGCAAAGATGAAATAAATAAACTTGATTTTAAAATTAGATACAAGTTAGGGCATTTTGACAGAAATAATATATTTGAGTGCTTTGGGTTTTGTTGGTCACAACATCCAACAAAAAACGAACTTCTCATTTCTGATACATATAAAGGGTTAATACTTCGGTTACATGATTATCGCTTCAATGCCAATCCACCAGAACACATTAAATTTTTTAATACTGAATGGATTAATGAATTTTTGAAATTCTTGGTTAGTGAAGGTTTTGCTGTGGTTCATCCCAAAAACTACACTCCTTTTACTCTTGATAATTTAAAAGTTGCTTTAATTAAAGCAAAACGACAACCATACAAATATGGTTCGTTTGAGAAAATAGTAAAGCATATTAAACACTATATTTACCTAATGCAGAAATATAAAATTATTAGTTATAATGAAGATGTTAAGTTTATTGACGCAAAAGATTTTGTGAATAGAGAAGTTAATAAAACAGGATATACACGAAGAGAACATTCATTAACAATTGATGAATTCAAAGAATTGTGTGCTACCGATTTTGCAAGTAATAGATTAAACACTGCCAGAGATATGTTTATTATTGCAACTTTAGGGGGTGGATTACGCGGAGAGGAATTCTATGGGGATGAATTATCAGTTGAGAAACTAGATGGCAGATATGTTTTACACATTTATCGCTCTAAAACACAAACCATAGAAATAAACCCCGCATTTGGCGAATTGGAAAAAGTTATCCAAAGAAATAATGATAAACTACCTGAATTTATTTCTGAATTAGACCTTAGGAGGTCTTTAAAAGAAATAGCAGAAAGCATGAATTTTGACCGAACAATATTTAGTCCAAATACATTTTTAGATTCAGCAGGTGGACAAATTAAAGATGTTTTGAAAGAAATATTTTCAATTTATTTTGCGAGAAAAACATTTATCACAATGCTGGATGCTAAGGGTATGAGTGATGATGATATTATTGAATTCTCCTCTCACAGTAAAGTAGGAACGCTAAAACATTACAAGGGCAATTTATCTCTAAGCAACAAATTTAAATTGATTGATAAATTGAATTTGGGTGGTTAATTATGAGAGTTAGTCTCATTACAATAGAGAAGCGAGGGACTTGCTTGCCTCTTTCCTGCAAGGTATAAGGTCTGATTCAACAGTATTACTTTCTTCTTCTGGATGACTTTGGGTGCAATCAAATTTAATTAAGTTTCTATTTGAATTATAACTTTTAATCATATCATCATATGAAGAGGTGTCATGCCTTCTAATGGTTCTTATGCTAACCCCCATATGTTTAGCAATTCGCTTCTGGGTGATTCTACAGCCATCTTGAAGCACAGTAATTGCTTCTGCGTACTTTTTCATCCAACTTTCTTTATATGGCTTCCAATAGGCTTGTATTGCATTTTTTTGCTTTACATATTTATCCTGAGGGTTTCTTTTGGAATGGAAGATGAATTTTTTCTTCAAGAATCCAAATTTTCCTTTCTTCATCACCTTATCGAAATTTAAAGAACCATCAAGATATTTCTGATATACATCATTTACGATATTCTTTAACTCATATTCATCTGGTTTAGGATTATCATTTGGATTAGGGTTTTCACAGAATAAATCATTAATTCTATACAATTCATTATATAAAAATAGAGGATGAATAAAAGGGTTATTAAATATAATCTTTATTGCAATATTGTATAAAGTTTTACCTCGATAACCTTCTTCGATTATAGATTCATTTTTAAAATAATAATTGCAATAGCATATACCGTCTTCAAATCCTTTGATACTTCTAATGTCCAATGTTTGTAAAATATTACCATTAAAATACTGTTCATCAATACGTGTAGTTCCTTCTATTATGTGGGATTCTCTATAAATTAACAATTCAAAAAAGGGGACATGAATACCCATTATTCTTTTCTCTATGTCTTTATACCTTATATTATTAAATATATATTCACTAAGACCTACTTGTGTCCTCTTTTCTAATAAGCATTTTAAATTTGATAAGTGTACATCATCACTTATAATAGTGTAATCATTTCCAATATTATATACTTTTTTACCTTTAGATTTAGATTGAATTACTTTGGTCGAATTATTATATAAATTAATTTGAGTTTGTGTAAGTTGATATAATCTACTTTGTTGATTGGTATAACAATTATTATCATTAGGTATATAACATGCTCTGTTAGGATTACTTCCAGTCATATCAATTATAAGATGATATTTTTCTGTAATATAATCAACTATAGAGTGATAATAGGCTAAATGTTCATCTATATTATTCAATACTGTCTTAATGATTAATTTAACTCCTCCTGATGGAGAGTTAAACAATCCATATATATATTCATCTAAAATCAAATCAGATTTAATAATCTCAAAGTTAATATTTTGATTATCCTTTAAATCTACATCTATTATAATTAAACCAGTATGAGATACTATATTTTCATATTCCTTATTACCATTAAATGATGAAACTGAAAAATATGCAACAGGTAATTTGTTTTTCTCATTGATAGAATGATAATCTTTTGTATTCTTGATTAGAAGAAAAACTTCTGATACGGAAACATTAAGGCTCATGTCCTTTTCTGTAATATTAGGGTATAATGCCACTTGAGGATTATAATTAATTCTATCAGAAAACACATCTCCGTTTTTAGAATTAATTGTGTTATCAGTAAAATTGTCCAATTCTGGCTCTCTTTCAGATTGAATAGTATTTATCATAAACAAATTATAATAAGAGCATGGCTGTTTAATCACTTCACCATGCTCTTTGCATTTTTAATTAATTTTAATTGAGTAACTGCCTGTCGTGCTTATTTCTGAAAAAAGTCTACGAACCGAATCCCTAACTATTTCGCTAACACTAATACCAGTTTGATTGCTTAAATCTCGTAATCTTTTAATCATAACTGCATCCATACGTGAATATATGATGTCTTTCTTTTTTTCATACCTTACCTTGTAACCAATTTCTGAATCCATTTCTATTTAAATTTATTAATACTATTATTTATTTGAGGTACATTATAATGTCCTTCAAGATATAAATACTGTGCTTTTTTGAAAAGACAGATTACAAACACTTATACGGAAATAGTTAGGAAAAGGTTACAAAATAATCAATCTAAATAATTGATATACATGTTTTTAATTAAGAAAAGTATTCCTAATTAAGAAAGATAATTTGAAGGGAATAGTTTAATTCAGAAAAATATTTTGATATATAACTTTAAATCTTTTATTTTATCAAATATTCTTTTTACCTTTGACATCATAATCAGGTTTTACATTTATTATAAGTGGTAACGAGAAAAAAATAGAGTATAGAAAATTCAATAACCCTACATAAAATCTCAACTAATGTAATTCACACCTAGAAACATTTTTGAGTCGACACAACAGCAACAATAAAACGAACAAACAATGACAATAAAAGAAGCCGTATTAAAAAGTTTAGAGGACATCAACGATATAACAAACTATTTGGCGGTATACAACCACATAGCGGACAAAAATTATTATGACTTTGGCGGTGCAAAAACTCCTGCTTCGACTATTTCAGCAGTTCTTGGACAATTTATACGTGACGGGGACACAAGAGTAAAACGCATCAAGCAAGATGGAGGGACTTACACCTACTATTTGACAAAAAACGAGCAAAATATCGGCATTGAAATTTTAAGCGGGGTGACAGAAACAGCCATAAATAAAGTGCTTAAGGTTGACAAACCCAAAGCCTATAACGAAAGAGATTTGCATAAACTTTTGAGTAGTTATTTGAAAAACACAAGCATTTACTCAAAGACAATTTTTCACGAACAATCAAACGGCAAGGACAACAACCAAATCTGGACACATCCCGATATGGTTGGAATTAAGTTTCTAAACTTACAGACCAAAGCCAGTCAAAATTTTCTAAAATCTATAAATCGGGTTGACACTTTTAAACTCAGTTCTTATGAAATTAAAAAGGAAATTAACAACGACAGCGAACTAAAAAAAGCATTCTTTCAAGCAGTTTCAAATTCAAGTTGGGCTAACTACGGCTACCTAGTAGGATTTGAGTTCAGCGACAGTTTGACGGAAGAAATGGAACGACTAAATCAATCATTTGGAATTGGTGTAATTGAACTAAACGCAAATCCATACCAAAGTAAAATTTTATTCCCTGCAAAGTTTCGTAATTTAGACTTCAAGACAATTGACAAACTCTGTAAAATCAACAAAGAATTTGAAAAATTCATTGAGCAGACTGAAAAACTTATGACAGCAGAAGACCGCTATTATAAATCGACAGAAAAGGAACTTGACGAATTTTGTGACGACTATTTTGCAAGTGACAGTGAAGTAGAAAAGTATTGCAAGGACAACCATATACCGACCGTATGACAAGAATCACTGGTTATAACAGCACGTTTGCAATAGACGGGTTGCTTGATGCACTTTTTGGGGAGAAAAGGTGTATCTTAATATGTTAGGTGCAAGCGTAGCGGACGACAAAACAACCATCGACAGACTGACAAAACATAGAAAAAAAGAATGCCATTAAGCTGGAACGAAATAAAAGATAGAGCATTATATTTCTCAAAAGAATGGGCTGACACTTCAAACGAAGAAGCAGATGCAAAACCGTTTTTAGTTGAGTTTTTTAATGTGTTTGGTATTAGCAGTAAGAGAGTTGGTACTTTTGAGCACAGAGTAAAAAAACTGGACGACAAAGACGGTTATATTGACTTGCTATGGAAAGGGACAATTTTAATAGAAATGAAGAGTCGGGGCAAAAACCTCGACAAAGCATATCAACAAGCAATTGATTACACGCACGGTTTAAAACAACACGAATTACCGAAATACATTCTTGTTTCTGACTTTGAAAATTTTAGGCTTTTCGATTTAGAAGAAGACAAACACATAGAATTTAAACTTAGTGACTTTGTAAATAACGTTCAGCATTTCGGCTACATTTTAGGTTATCAAAAAAAGGTTTACAAAGAACAAGACCCTGCAAACATTAAAGCAGCGGAGTTAATGGGTAAACTTCACGACAGACTTGAAGAAATTGGCTATACTGGACATCCATTAGAAGTTTACTTGGTTCGTATTCTTTTTTTATTGTTTGCCGAAGACACTACCATTTTTAATAAACAACAATTTCAAGAATATTTAGAACAACGGACAGCAGAAGACGGAAGCGACCTTGCATCAAAACTGCAAGAATTATTTCAAGTATTAAATACACCAAAAGAAAATCGTTTTAAAAATCTTGACGAGCAACTTGCTGATTTCCCTTATGTAAACGGAAAACTTTTTGAAGAAAACTTGCCTACGGCAAGTTTCGACACAAAAATGCGTCAAGCCTTGCTTGACTGTTGTTACATTGACTGGAGCAAAATATCGCCAGCGATATTTGGTTCAATGTTTCAAAGCGTAATGAACCCGAAAGAACGCAGAAACTTGGGAGCACATTATACAAGCGAAACCAATATTTTAAAACTCATCAAACCTCTTTTCTTGGATGACCTTTGGAAAGAATTTGAAAGTATTAAAGACAATAAAAACAAACTTCCTGAATTTCATAAAAAATTAAGCACTCTTAAATTCCTTGACCCTGCTTGTGGTTGCGGGAACTTTCTTGTAATCACTTACCGAGAATTGCGTTTGCTTGAATTGGAGATATTAAGAGCATCAAACAAAACAGGTCAAAGAGTTTTTGATATTAGAGAAATTATTTGGCTTGACGTTGATATGATGTGCGGAATTGAATATGAAGAATTTCCTGCACGAATTGCCGAAGTTGCAATGTGGCTTATTGACCACCAAATGAATATGTTAATAAGCAATGAGTTTGGACAATACTTTGTTCGTTTGCCTTTGAAAAAATCTGCAAAAATTGTCCACGGTAACGCATTAATTACAGAATGGGAAAATGTTGTTTCAAAAAATGACCTATCATTTATATTGGGCAATCCTCCTTTCGTTGGAAAAAAAGAACAAAATTCAGGTCAGAAAGCGGATATGGAAAAAGTATTTGCAAATATTAAAGGGACTGGAGTGTTGGACTATGTAACAGCTTGGTATTTAAAGGCAGCTCAATACATTCAAGACACTAAAATTAAAGCAGCTTTTGTTTCTACAAACTCTATTTCACAAGGTGAACAGGTTGGACTTTTATGGACTTTGCTTTACAATAAATACAAAATCAAGATACATTTTGCTCATCGCACTTTTAGTTGGCGAAATGAAGCAAAAGGAAATGCAGCAGTGCATTGTATCATAGTTGGCTTCGCCAACTATGATACAAATGATAAGAGTATTTTTGAGTATGAAGATATTAAAGGTGAACCCCACGAAATAAAAGTTAAAAACATAAATCCTTTTTTAGTTGAAGGGAAAGACATAACTGTTGAAAATAGAAAGTCCCCAATTTGTAATGTTCCTGAAATCATTTATGGTAGTTTTGCATTGGATGACGGTAATTATACTTTGACAGAAGAAGAAAAGGATTTGCTAATTACCGAAAACAGTAATTCAAAAAAACTTATAAGACCTTTTATTGGCGGAAGAGAATTATTGCATTCTGAGAATCGATATTGTTTATGGCTTGCAGATGCAGAACCAAATGAAATAAAAAGTAATTCCAAAATAAAAGAAAGAGTTGAAGCGGTTAGAAAATGGCGGTCAAATAGTGATAGAGCTAACACTAAGAAGCTAGCAGAAACTCCCACACTTTTCGCAGAAGTCCGTCAACCAAAAACAAACTACTTAGCATTTCCTACTGTTTCGTCTGTTAATAGGAAATATATTCCAATTGCATTTCTAAGTCCTCAAACAATTGCCTCAAATCAATTGTATGTCTTGCCGAATGCAAATATTTATTACTTCGGTGTTTTGACTTCTCTTATACATATGGCTTGGGTGAAATATGTTTGTGGCAGGTTAAAAAGTGATTACAGATACTCTGCAAGTATTGTTTACAATAATTTTCCATTCCCCGAAAACCCAACCGACAAACAAATAAAAGCAATTGAGGAAAAGGCACAGAAAGTATTAGATGCAAGAGCAGAATTTCCGAACCGTTCGCTTGCTGACCTTTATGACCCTTTGACAATGCCACCAACATTGATAAAAGCACATAACGAGTTGGACAGAGCTGTTGACTTAGCTTACAGAGCGCAACCATTTACAAGTGAAGCCAACAGAATGGTGTTTTTATTTGAACTATACGAAAAATACACGGCAGACCTTTTTACAAAAGAGAAAGTAAAAAAAACAAAAAAGACAGCTTGACAATGACGAGAAAAATACGGACAACAAGAACGCCAGCAAAGCTTTGTGCCCTCTTTTTCTTATGACTGGTTTGATTTCAAAAAACGAAGTTTCAATTTTTAAATTGCAAACTAATCATTTATGAATTATATGTACCATATCTCTTACTTAATGTTCTTTCTATGTCATATAATTGGCTTATATTAATCCATAATATCAAGATAAATCCAATTAATGACGGTTATATGTTTAAATATCAGATGATTTTAGAGATAAAATTGCAAAATGTATGCCCTACAGAAAGATGTTATGAGCAATTATTATTTTGAAACGATAAAAGGCTAAATGTTAACGTTAAAAAATTGCCTTAATTCTGAAAAAAATAAAAATAACACCTTTGGTCAAAAAAACGAAAAGGAATATTATTAACCTAGATTAATCGAAATTTGAAAAAATTGTAAAGCGTTAGAATATTATTTTAAAACGACATCAATATTGTTGGTTATTTAAAATTACTACCTTTGATGAATAAATAATGTTTATAAAAACTTAAAACCTTAATAACATGAATAAAATTGAAGAATTAAAGAAATTAAAATCACTTTTAGAACAAGGAGCAATTAGTGAAGAAGAATTTTTAATGCGTAAAAAAGAAATTATTGAAAAGGAAAATGCTCAATCAGCCCCAGACATTATAAAGCAGGAGGAAACAATATATATAGAAAATCCCAATATAAAAGAGAAGGAGGTAGAAATTAATACAGTTTCAGCATCTTCAAATATTAATCCTGTAGATATTGCTACTGCTGGAAATTACATTTGTAAAGGCGTAAATGCTATAGTATTGGAATTAATTTTTGGTTTTATCGGGCTATTTCTTATCATTTTCTTTTTCATAGATGTTCTCGTAAATCAAAAAACCTTTCATGTGGACGAGAGGGTGTGGTTTGGCTGTTGTTTTCTGTTTGCATCATTTATATGTTTTCTTGTATCTCTGGACTACTTTTATCGTGCTGGTTCTTATCTTAAGAAATCTAATAACCCCCCCTCATCACGTTCTGATTCAAAATCATCTACTTATCAATCGCAAAATCAACTTTTATCTTTGAAGCCTTATTAATAGAGAGAAAAATGAATATTTTCAAGGGTCAAAACCTTTTAGAGTTTGCTGAACGATTCATGACAGATGAAGACTGCAAGAAATACTTGTCTGAAATCAAGTGTGCGTTGGGTTACACGTGTCGAAAGTGTGGACACCATAAATATCAAGAGCGAAAAGATTTCGATATCACGCAGATACTAAGTAAAAATGGTTTGAATTTTAAGGCTTTACATACAATGATACACCAAGTGAAATCATGGATAAGAACTACATATTCTTGGGTAAGCGAAAAGAATATTAATCGGTATTTTGACGAATTTTCTTATCGAATCAATCGTTCTCAAAGTAAAGAAACAATCTTCAATAACTTAATAATGCGAATGGTGAGCGCGGAACATATAACCTATCACCAAATACTATGCAGCTAAATATAGACCTCTATCAACTTTTAAATGGGAAAAAGCGGTCATATTGGAGATAACTTTCTGACAGCAAGAGCACTTACTAATATGATTATATATGATGATGGTCAAGGATTATATGTGGTTGGAGTGCAATAAAATTCAAAAAGTTGATAAGTATATTTTTATAATTCTCTAAATATAACTTTTAAAATGGAAGAAAAATCAATAGTAACAAGATTACAAGAATTGTCTGAATTACTCAATTCAGGTGTATTGAACCAAGAAGAATTCGAGGCGTTAAAATCAGAATTACTTTATGGAGTTAAATCTAATACTCCTCCAAAAACAATTGCTAAGGATAAAGACACACTAATAACTGAAGGTATTGAAAAATCAATTGAAGGTAATTACAAAGAAGCATTAGATTTGTTTAAAGAAGTTTTAAATGGCGAAAAACAATTAGATTTATTATCCAATCGAGGCAATCTTTATTTAATAATATGTCTTATTGAAACTAATGAGGATTTAAAAGAAATACGAGAAAGATTTCAAACAATCAATTTTAAAGTCTTAAAACAAAACCATCAAAAGTTAGAAGAGGAAAAAGTCCTGAAAATTATTGAATACATAGTTGACAGTATAAAAGATATTAAGAATAAAGACTATGTTTTTTTGATATTAAATGATATCATCGCCAATAATCTCAAAATTGATTATTTTACTATTGATAGTAATTCTCGAATAGCAAAAATATGGTTTGCTATTGCGAATAGACAAATAGAATTTAAATTATACGAAGATTCATTGAATGCAATTCAAAAGGCTATAGCATTAAATCCTGAAGAACAATCATATAAACAAAAATATGCTGAAGTTGAAGAGTTGATAAAAAATAAAAAAAACAAAGGAAAAAAAATCTTGAAAATAGCAACTGTATCTGTAGTTGCTTTAGTTCTCGTTAGTGTTTTATCATTTTATTTGTTCAACTATTTTAAAGAAAAAAACGCCTATACTACCGCTAAATCAGGAAATACCGTAAGTTCTTACCAAACTTACTTAAATAACTATCCAGATGGAAAGTATGCTATAGATGTTAAAAATCTCATGGAAGAACCAACATTTGAAGAAGCAAGAAAAGCCAATTTAGAAGAAAATTACAATCATTATTTGTCAAGTTATCCTAAAGGTAAATATATTGCAGAAGTGATTAACCTTCAAGAAGAATGTATTTTTGAGGGAGCAAAAAAATTAAACACAGAAGAGGGTTATGACCACTATATGACTAAATATCCAAAGGGGAAATATATTTCAATTGTGATGCCTCTAAAAGAAGAAAGTGTTTTGGAAAAGGCAAAAAAAACCAATACAGAAGAAGGCTATGACCATTATCTGTATAATTATTCAAATGGAAGATTTATCTCAATTGTAAAGAACCTCAAAGAAGAATCTATATTTGAAAAAGCAAAAAGCACTGACACAGAAGAAAGTTATAATCATTATTTAACATGTTATCCAAATGGAAAATATAATTCTAAAGTAAAAAAGTTAATAGAAGAATGTATTTGGGAAGAAGCCATATATACAAATACAGAAGAAAGTTATAGTCATTATTTAACAAGTTATCCAAAAGGTAAATATAATTTAGACGATTGTGATTGGGAGCAAGCAAAACATATTAATTCAGAAAAGAGTTATGATGAATATTTATCAAAAAACCCTAATGGAAAATACAATTATAAAGTTAGATACCAATTAGAAGAATGTATTTATGAAGAGGCAAAAAAATCTCAAGAGTATGAAAAGTTACATAATTATATATTATGGTATCCTAATGGAAAATATGTTGAAGAGGCAAAAGTAAATATAGAAAATCTTGATAAAAATTAGTTATCAATAATTATGAAAATCAATAAAATAGATGAATTAAAGAAATTAAAAAATCTTCTTGATGAAGGTGCAATTAATGAAGATGAGTTCATTTTTTTAAAGAATCAAATTATTTCTAATCAAAAAGAGTCAAATACTTCTGAAAATTCAATTAAGGAGGGATTTTTGCCACAACCTGAAATAAATTATGTTCCTGATAATACTATAGATGTAAATATAAAAGAAACAACAATTAATAAGAGTCATTATAATGATTGGCAAGAAGGCAATCATGCAACTGGTTTATTATTTAAAGGTGGGATATTATTAAGTATAATTGCTGGATTAGCATTTTGGGAAAAGTATAATTTCGCTTCTTTTATAGTTCTTTCAGGCATTTCTATTACAGGAATTGTATTACTTAACAAAGTGAACAAAGTAATGAATAGAAACCTATACTTAGGATTGATTTGTGTTGGGTTAGTGTTTTTAGGTGTTTTCTCACTTGGTAGTCATTACGACTTTTCTTTTAACACTACAAATAATTCAACTTCACAAGAGGACAATTCAATACAAGAACAAGAGGATAAATCAATACCAGAAAAAAAAGAGGAAAAAATCTGCAATTATTGCAATGGGACAGGAACTCAAGTATGTGGCTTATGTGGTGGAAGTGGAGAAAACAATTTAGGAATGACATGTGGGTGTGTAACACAATACTATAATGCAATACAAATGGGAATTACACCTGACCATGAACCATTGAGATGGACATGTAGATTCTGTGATGGAACGGGAGTAAGAAAAAGAAATTATTAAAATCAAACTTAATAAATAATTGAATTCTAATACAATGAATAAAATCGAAGAAATTAAGATATTAAAAAATCTATTAAATGAAGGCGGGATATTTTACCAAAACATTATCCTTTAAAATCAGCAATTTAGGAGAGGGAGGGTACATTCTTAATTTCGAAAAAACATCTGATAATATCTATGAAGCAACAGTTTCAGAAAATGAGAATGTTCATAAGAATATCATCAAATATGAATATGATGATAAAAATAGAAATATCAAAGAAACAAGGTTTGACGAAAAATACAATATTAGCAAAATAATCACGTATTCATATGAAGGGAAATTACTATCCGAAATATGTTTTTATGAAGGTAATGGAAGTCTAATTGATAAATATAAATATTATTATAATAGCAAGAATTTCTTATCCAGATTTGAACATTACATTAAAGAATATAATAAAAAATGTTGTTTCACTTAAAAGTACTTGCATATATGAATATAATGAGCACGGAGATATAACAAAAACAATTGATTGCAATTATTCGGAATTTAATTCAGGCAGTAGTGTTATGTATTATGAAAATAACTACTATACTAACAAGACATTAAAGATGGTAACACGTTATTATTTAGGATTAAATAAAGAGAAACATGTAATGGAAGTTAGTGAGTTCTTAGAATATGATAATTTTGGGAATTGGATTGAAAAAGTCATTTAGTGCAGAGTTGACAGTATTGTGCCCTAAAATCCCGCCTGAATGCCAAATCTTAAACGTTACCAAATAGCCTACAAAAAGACAGAGTTTTAATTTAAAATTGAAACGATTTCTGATGGTTTTATATTAAAATAAGTTGCAATCTACAAGAGTGTTAGAATGGTAAAGTTCTTTTGATTTTCAATTCTATACATAGTGTTACGGTGCAAACCAATGTCATTTGCCAATTCTAACTGGCTTTTACCATAAGCCAACCTCATATCTTTTAAAAAGGTACTTAGCAATTCTAGTTGATATTCACTTTCCTCATTTTTATGTTTCATTTGGTGTTTTAAGTATAAATACTTCACAATTTACTATTAATCAATCAGTACCATATCTCTTACTTAATGTTCTTTCTATGCCATATAATTGGCTTATATTAATCCATAATATCAAGATAAATCCAATTAATGACGGTTATATATTTAATTATCAGATGGTTTTAGAGGTTTATCGTAAAATGTATGCCCTACAGAAAGATGTTATGAGCAATTATTATTTTGAAACGTTAAAATGCTAAATGTTAACGTTAAAAAATTGCCTTAATTCTGGGAAAAATAAAAATCACACTTTTGCTTGATAAATAAAGTTTACGAAATTTAAAATTAAGAGATTGATTATCAATAATTATGAAAGTTGACAAAATAGATGAATTAAAGAGATTAAAATCTCTTCTTGATGAAGGTACTATTAATAAGGAAGAGTTTAATCAACTCAAAAAGAATATTCTTGAATCAAATCTTAACCAAGATTCGACAAAAATGAATATGGTTGAAAATATTTCACCTCAAAATATATTAAATTCTGAGGATGCCAATAGTATGAAAATTCCGAATCAAATTGACCTTAATGCTTCTGAAAAAAAAATATCTAAAAAAGGCAAATCAGAAAAACTAAATTTAAAACGATTTGTGAATAAGGAAGAAAAATTAATTACGCCTCCTCATATAAACTCAATAAAAATCGACCAAATTTATGAGGAAGATAAAGAGCCACTAAGAATATATCTTAAACAAAAAATAGAGAGTATTGCAATTGAAGATTTTACTCAAGATGAAATGGATATTGTCAGTATTCTTTTCACTGAGAACGAAGTGCTTGTTTTTTTATCCAATAGGAAAGGCATGAATTATCGTGGCAATATAATAGGGGGAATCGTTATTGCAATTGTTTCAGGCGTATTACTTTATATTTTGCCATGTTTAATAATATTCAGTGTTGGACTTGGTTGGATTCTTTCTCTTGCTATTGCTATTCAAATATTGCGAGCAAAAGATGCGACACGTATGGATATAAAATATGCTTATGTTTTAATTGGGCTTGTAATAACAGTAATTATTATCTATTTCGTTAGGGGGAGTGAGATGTTTGGTTCATAATACTCTCATTTAAAATATAGATAAAAACAAAATAAAAATTGAATTTATAATGACTTTCTACTATAAAAAAATTGCACATAATAAATTTCAGGATATTTATAAAATTATAAGCAACTCACTGCTAATAATGTTCTTAATTGCAATTATATATCCAATTGTTTCTTGCGAGTTAAACTTAAATATTAAGTGCAGATTTAAAGAAAAATATAATAGAGATTGTATTTCATGTGGGTTAACAAGAGGCTTTAATGAGTGTTTAAAAGGTAATTTTAAAATGGCAAATAAATATAATAGTTTTTCAACATTTCTTTTTTTCTGGGCTAACTCTCAAATCCTTATACGGTTAATCGTTATGTATAAGCAATTCAATAAGAGAATGCTAATACCAGATATGTTATTAGCCATTTCCCCTATTATCGTAATGATAACTCTTAAATATTAAAAATTCAATAATCAAATATGTATAAATCTAAAAATGAAAATTATGAAAATGAATCGTAAATTAATTCCTTCGTTCCACACGTCTATTCTTATCCTTTTCTGTGGAATTGTAATTGAGTCTTGTTCAAGTTCAACTCCTGAAACATTAGCGAAAGAATGTTGTGATTGCTATAAAGAACAAAAATCGTTAAATAACACAACTGCAAGAGACAGAAAACTTTATGAATGTGCCAATTTACAAACTTCAAATCAGATGAAACTTGAGCAACTTGGCATTGATAATAATTGGACTGATAAGCAGGTGTCGGATGCCCGAAACAGGTTCGAAAATGTTCTTAATTCTTGTAATTAAAACATTAATCGAAATTATAAAATAAATCTTTGGTGTAGATATCATTGGAACAAGATTGAAACGATTAACTGAAATTGAAAAATCGACAGCTATATAAATTAAATATACTTTATAGCAGAATGGGTTGTGCCATCGAGAACACTGGTTAATATTACAATTAGAAGCATATGATATTGAATTAATGATATTTACAATAACTTAAATAGTATATTATATTTACGAGTTAAATATATAAAAATCACAAATATAAAAAAAATGAAAAAATCAAAAGAAATAATTCTAATTGGTGTGACAGCAATTTTATTGGCTGCTTGTTCTCCTAATTGTGGCAACAAAAAACAAGAGTATTTACAAGGTTACCAAGGTGGGAAATTGGTGAAATTAATGGGAACAAGTGGTACATGCTCAGAATATGTAAATTCATTTAAAAACCAATCTGGAAGAAGTTTGTATGAAGCGAGTGATTGTTTTTGTGATGGATATAATGACGGATTAAATAATAAAACATCTAAGTACTAATTTTTAATTTAAACTTGTAATGAAAAAAAGCATTTTAATAATTGTTTTAGGTTTGATAATTTCATCATGTAATAATTTTTCTGGTGTAAAAAAGGATGATATTTGTGGCAAAAGTTTTAGGGGAAGTTCTTCAAGTCCTGTTGATTCACATTCAATTACAAGTGAAAGAACAACTTTGAATTGCGATGGAACGTTTGAATCAAGTTCATCATCACGTGAAGAAGGAGGGGAATTGCTCGGATATCACTCAAATTGTGTTGGTCAATATAAAGGCTCTTGGGAATTAGTTAATGACATCTCAGATGAAATTAAAAATGCAGTTAAAAAATATGGTATAAAACACACTAACTACTCTATTATTAAATATTCGAGCAACAATGGCGTAACGGATTATTGTGTGTATTATCCAAATAGTTATAATGGTGTTCCTGATTTAGCACCTCTCAATATTTCCTGTGACCCTGACCATTCTGGAATTTATGGAGGAACACCTTGAAAAACAGAATTTCCGTCAAGTATTATTCAGCAATTTGGAGAATTATTTAATCAAAAATACACTAAATAAGTTTATTTAAACGATACTACTTTAACGACAGATTGATTGACATCAAGTATAGAAATAATTTTATACCTTTAACAAGAAATACTCACAAATATCAAATGAATCAGAAAAATAGTTCAAGGGTTGGGTCGTGTAGTATATCTATTAATCAACGATAAAAGTCAAAATATCAACGTTAAAAAATCCATAATGTTCTTATGTTAAAATAATCACACCTTTGTCAAAAAAACGAACAATACAATTATAATCTGTACAGCATTTGCAATATTAGTGTTTATAAATACAACAAAGGCACAAATACAAGCTTATGCTCAACTTATGAAATTCTAATCTTTTAAATATATATTTATGAAAACGAAAGTTACAAAATCAATTTTTATTTTATTCCTATTTGGAACCATGTCTGTTTTATCATTAAACTTAACAGGTTGTGCAAGCCATTCAACTAAAGATGAATGGATGTGCCAAGAATGTGGAGAATATTTCAAAAAGGGAACTGGAAACTATGCAGGTCAATTCCTTTCGTATGGGGCACCCGATAATGAGGATTCTCATTTTTGCTCCCCAGAATGTGCATGCAAATATGTACAGAGACGTGATAATAATAAACAATAAAAAATAAGTTAAATGTTAAATCTGAAATTAAACTTATAGGTAATACATATAAGATTACTGATTATACTGGGAAAGTTATTTTAACTGGTATTATAACTTCAGACAGAATGCTAATTGATTTAAGCATTCTGTCTAAAGGAATATACATGGTTAATATCGGTGATGATATTAAGTTTAATTTTAAGGTTGTTAAAGATTAAAACAATCTTATTATAGAGTTTTGTAAGGTTTTTATTTAGTAAATATGTGGAATTCTAAAATGGCAAATTAGAATTCCACATAGTATTGCTACTCCTAAAGGTGCAATCAATAATCTATTGTACATTCTCGAAAAGGTCGACTAATTTAACCCCTAATGCCTTTGAAACCTGTAATAAGGATTTTACAGAAGTATTTCCACCTTTTTCTATATTAGCAAGTTTTACCTTATTAATATTATTTTCTTTTGCGAAAACTTCATAATTACCACTCACCTTTTTTCTATAAAATCTAACATTTTCACCTATTTTTTTTAAGATTTCATTTGTTTCGTTCTCGTCAACATTTTTCATTTCAACATTTTTTGCTGCAAATATACACAATACATAATAAAACATGCAAATTTTGCAGAAATACATAATATAATATGCGTATTTTGTTGAAATACACAATATATTATGTACCTTTGCAGCATGAAAAATGAATTAAAATATGTATTAAAAGATGTAAATTTAAAAAATGAACTTGGTAATGGGATGGAACATTTTGTTGTGGTTATTGAAATGAATGATTTAATGCCAATTAGAACATATATTGCTAAAGTCCCTCAGGACTATTTCTGTCAAATGCGGTGTCCTATTATTCTTAATTAAAAGGGAAACATAATTTCAGGTCAAAAGCAATCAAAATAGACCAATAAAGTGTAATATAAGTCTTAGTATTAAATAACATCAAAAAACCGCAAATATGATAGTAAAATATAATAGGGTCTCAACCATTCAACAAACAGGAGACAGATTTTCAATTGACACAAATAAATACGATTTAACCTTACTCGATAAGGTTAGTGGTTCAGTACCTTTCAATGAAAGACCAATGGGTCAAGAAGTAATTAAACTTGCTAAAGCTGGTCAATTGACTGAATTGATTGTAGAAGAGTTCTCGAGATTGGGAAGAAATACTGGTGATGTAATTAAGACCTTAGAATGGTTTGAAGAACATGAAATAAACGTTAATGTAAGAAATATTGGATTACAATCTAGGCCAAATGGAAAAAAGAATCCAATTTGGAAAATGATTAGTTCAGTAATGAGTTCCCTCTATGAGATGGAGTTAACAAACATCAAAGAACGTACATTAACAGGTAGGATTGTGTACGTTCAAAATGGTGGCAAATTAGGTAGACCAAATGGTAGTAATGAAAATGAAAAAGAGTTTCTAAATAAAGATAAGAGTCAGGAAATTGTTAAGTATCTCAAGAAAGACCGTACAATAAGAGAAATTTCTAAATTATTAAATGTAAGCAATAAGACCGTAATTAAAGTAAAGAAAATTGCGGGCACGTATGGTTTATTGCTTGCTTCCTGAGATAAAATTACTCAACGAATGATGCATTTTTTTAAACTGAAAATAATTCTGTTCATCCAGAATATACCAATTCCTTTTTTCATCAGAAAAGATATTTGTCCGAATGATTAAATCATCTGAACCATCTTCATGTGAAAATTTGAATGCAATTTCATTTAGTTCTGTTGTAATGTCCTTAAGGATTGCCCAAATTGGTATTAGTTTAGAATTCTCAATAAGCACCACTACATATTGGTTTTCAATTACTATCTTGTAATCGGTTGTGATAATGTTGTCGATATTAAAGAAATAAAATGTTTTATCATCCTTCGCTTCGAAATTTAATATTTCAGTCATAGTATTGTTTAAAGATAAATACTTTGGATTTGAGAATGGACAATATCATGAAGGGGTAGGTATCTCCCCCCCTTGGGTATGCCACCCCATAGGGGTATATTTGGCTGAGGGTGCTACATTGCAATTTTTTACTTTCAAAAAAAATCCTGAAAATGAAAAATTTGGTTTTGAAATTTAAAATGTAAAAATTCTTGAAAATAATAAAAAATAAATCAAAAAAAGTAATTATAAAGAGAATATTTGTGTTTAAATCAGGTGTCTAATCTTGGTGTCTAAAAAAGAAAAAAGCCTGTTAATCAAACGATTAACAGGCTTTTTGCGGTCCGGACGGGACTCGAACCCGCGACCCCGTGCGTGACAGGCACGTATTCTAACCAACTGAACTACCGAACCATTTTTTAAAGAACAATTGTGTGGCAAAAGTAATATATTTTTCATAACAACAAATGTTTTTTTCATTTTACAGCAAATATTTTTTCTAAGTTGTCTTTTTATTGATTGATTTCAGATTGTAGCTGAACTCATATTGTTGGTTTATACTCTAATTAGCAATGCTTAAGCTGAGAATAAAAGTTATTTATCTGTTTTTGATTATTATTCTTGAAATGCTTGATTTATTTCATCAATTAATATTCGAATTCACTGTTGTCCGATGAAAAAATAAAGAGTAGGGAGTAAGAAACTCCCTATCTCTTTTCATAGTAGTTTTGTTTCGCAAAAAAATCAACAACTATGAGCAAAACTACATATTTTTTTGGACAATCGGTTTTCGGACAGC
>CAIXTV010000012.1 GCA_903922465.1 uncultured bacterium | reverse complement strand
GTCCTGCCATGGCATCGGGCAGCCAGGTAAACAAAGGGATTTGAGCACTCTTGCCTACTGCTCCAACAAGTAAGAGAATGGTAATAAGGGTGACCACAGGTACGCCAACAGGCAACAAGGATGCTTGAGTAAAGATTTCGGAGAAACTTACCGATTTGAAAGTAAAAAACAGCAGAATGATGCCAAGGATAAAGCCAAGGTCGCCAATGCGGTTCATTACAAAAGCCTTGCGGGCAGCATAATTATAGATGGGATTCTTATACCAGAAACCAATCAGTAGATAGGAACATAAACCAACGCCTTCCCAACCAATGAAAAGGACGAGATAGTTAGCGCCCATTACCAATAGTAACATGCTAAAAGTAAACAGATTCATTTGAGCAAAAAAGGAGTTTACTCTTTCATCGTCGTGCATATAGCCAATGGAATAGATGTGAATCAAGGTCCCTACTCCGGTAATTATCATCATCATGGTAAGGGAAAGATGATCGATAAGGAAGGCAAAGGGGATGTGCATTTCGCCAATGGAAATCCAGTTAAACAGGGTAATGGTTACGGAATTCTGACCTGAAGATTGAAGAATGAAATATAATATGACTGAAGTGATGAAGGAGAAAGCGACCATAGTGCTCGCAATAATGCCGGCTTGTTTATTTTTCAAACGCCTATAAGCCAATCCGCAAATCAGGAAACCCAAGAGGGGAAAGGCGGGAATGAGCCAGGCTATATTCATTAATGGAAGGTTTTCTACCATTTTAAACGGTTCAAAAGGTTAATATCAATGGAATCTACATTGCGTTTCATCATCACGAGTATGGATAAACCTACGGCAACTTCAGCGGCGGCAACTATCATAATGAAAAAGACAAATACCTGTCCGGCAGGATCGGAATGATAGGCGGAGAAAGCGGTGAGCAGGAGATTGACGGAATTAAACATGAGCTCGATACACATGAGAATAATAATAGTATTTCTTCTGTAAAGCACTCCTATCAGACCAATACTAAAAAGCGCAACGCTGAGGAAAATGTAGTAATCCATTGGGATGAGCTGAATTGCGGACGTAATATCTTTCATTAGTTATGTATATTGGGTTATGAATTATGAGTTATGAGTTATGAGTTAGGGGGTGTTAGGGGTTTTGAGTTTTGTTCTTCGTTGTTATTATGGCGCTTTTGATCATTCTTAGTAATTCGGTGGCGTCGTGGTGGATGGATTGGAATTCGGTGTGTGTAATATAGTCTGTGTCTTTTAATAATTCTAACCAATAAACTGTTTCGTCGCATTCTTTTTGTGCAATTCCTAATTTATGAACGAAGTCTTTTGAGCTTTCTGCATTCTGTGCTTCACGGACAAGTGCTCCTATGGAAGTTCCGCTTCTTAATAGTTGCTTGCTCAATACAAACTCTTTCTTTGCTTCTGCTAAATGCTTATAAAGATTGATAACTCTAATGGCAAAAGCAAAACTATTGTCTTTTATGATACTTTTCTTCTCACTCATAATTTCAGTGTCATTAACAATCAATGGGCTACTTTGTTTATTGGTTTATTTTCTATTTAAGCTTTTCTTTTTATGTGAGTTTGTCTCTCATTTGTTGGGCAAAGTTTAATTATGAATATTGCAAAAATATGAATTTTATCTGGAATGGGGGTTTTTTGTGGGTTTGGGATACAGCGTTTGATTCTGTAAATTGAATTTGCATGAAATAACAAATGCTAAGCTAAAGGCATAAAACGAAAATCTATAGCCAAAAAACGAAAATCTATAGCCGAAAAATGAAAATCTACAGCCGAAAAACGAAAATCTATAGCCGTAAAATGAAAATCTATAGCCGTAAAACAACTAACTTAGAGCCAAAAAATGAAAATCTAAAGACAAAAAATGAAAATCTAAAGCCGAAAAACAACAACCTAAAGCCGAAAAACGCAAAGCTGTAATCGAAAAATGGACATCTAAAGACTTAAAACGGAAATCTGGTTATGAGTTATGGGTTATGAGTTATGGGTTTTTGGGGGGTGTGGGTGATGAAAGTTTTTTGGATTATTTTATTTGGATATATGTTGATGATAATTATTGTATTATGTAAATATTATAGAGTATTTTGAACGTGAATATGATAGGAAGAAAAAATAAATTTGCTTTTATTCAATTTAAAACATTATATTAGCGCCCAAAAATTTAAACTAAATGCCTTATGACAAATGACCAACAAGCCGAAATGAACATGTTTGACGGATTTGATGCTGAATTAACAGCTGATAGCACCGTTTT
>CAIXTV010000011.1 GCA_903922465.1 uncultured bacterium | reverse complement strand
TTAGTTTGGTTTAACCTTTTCAAAGGTTTATTTGAAGACAACTTGTTACTTATCATAACACACACTTTTTTTAGGTTTTATATTTTTATATTAGGGCGACTTGTAGCCACTATTTGTTAAATCAAAATATAACTTTGCTATAAATGTATCCTTTGTTTTCATCTTTTTTATTATTGCTTTATTATTCTGCTTAGCATTTTCCTCTCGTAAAGTATATGTATACAACTGTGCATTTACATTTTTTGATTTAGAAAAATAATCTTTTGCTTCTATGAACACAGATTGGATTAATTCTCTACCACCATAAACCCATTCAGTGTTGCCTTCGTTTCTAACTCGCATGTTATTTTTTATAATTATAACATTCTGTTCTTGTAATCGGTTTACGATCCAAGTTTCCACATCACCTAAAAATTTTAAAAATGTTTTAATATTCGCTTCTAGAGGCTCTTTTGTTTTGGGAAATGGTTTCTTCGGTTTTATAGATAGCAAACAAATATAATATACTCCTGCTGGAAAATATGTGTGATATTGTTGCATTCTATTATTAAATGAGGTTGATGCTAAGCCAACTTTATACACACCTACATCTTCTTCTTTTTCATCAGACACTTTATTGAACTGGTTTGTATTATAAAATGGGTTCACACAATATATACCAGCATCCGTTGGTCTTAAAAATTCTACTTCATCTCTTATTTCTAATTCAACTACATTTTTCTTTGCCATTTATATAATATAACTCTTTATTTTATTTTATATTATATTATCTTGTTAAACAACTTTATTAATTTACCATCATTTTCTAATAAATTCTTGGTATTAAATAATGATATATATTTATCTATATTTTTTGTTTTATCTCTCACTAATTTGATTACAAACAATGAAGCAAAAAAACCGCAATCGGTTGATGTGTCGTCTTGTAATTGTGTCCCATTATAGTATATATCAGAGATTTTATTGGTTCTACAGAATTCAATAATTGGTTTTGGCGGTTTTAACGCAAATGAATTGCTATAATAAGCATTTGATTTATTTATTACTAAACCCACCCAGTGGAATCCAACATTTAATATAAAGTTTTTGGTCTTAATATATTCAGGATTATTTAAATCTTGTATTCGTATTACAGCATAATTTTTTACATTTTCTTCTTCTAATATTACGGATAATTGTCCATTGTTAGTTATTGACATATATATTATTGATATATTATTTATTGTCCGTTTACTTTCATATGCATCACACCTGACCCACTTGTTCTAAAAGAACCACCTGAATTTGTAAATGAACCACCTGTTAGTTTCATCGATGGTCTTCCTCTTCCACGACCTACAACAGCGGTTGGTGCTGGGTAATATTGCGATTCAGGCATTGCGACAGCGACTGGCATTGCTTCAGGTGCTTGACTTTTCTTTTTATCCATTCGTTTAATTTGACCTTGTATCATCTCTTGACCTGGTTTCAATCCAGGTGTTAAATCAATACCTATCTTTTCACCGACTGCTTTAACAACAATTGGTAGAATCACTTTGTTAGCAACTGTAGCAAGCACAGCACCATTTTTTTCAAGAAACTTCTTAGCAGGTTCAAATGTTTTCTTCGTTCTTCTTGCTAAACGCTGGTTGTAAGTAGAACCACCTGCTAGTTGACCTGAACCTTCACAATGAGGACAAACACACACACACGGCTCTTCTTTTTCTTTCCCTAAATGTAATTTTCGTTGTGCTTTTGATACAATGGATGAAAACCCACCTTCTTCTAAATTGTGGCGTATTTCTTCCTTTGATAATGCCACACGCATACCTTTGCCAAGTCTTTTAGCAGTGAATAGTCTTTTAGCATTTTCATTTCCTAAATATATATCGGTTGCTCCACCTGATAAATGAGCATTCTTCATTTGAACGGTTACACCTCTTAACAACTTTTTCAAGTTGGGCGTTGCGATTGAAAAACTGTGCTTATCCATTATATTAATAATGGAGATAATAATATTATAAATATTTAAAATATCATTATTTTATTCCTAAATACTTTCACTTATATCCATCGGTTGCAAACATTTCCTAAATCTGGATTCAGGTTCTGCTTCTAAATCAATTAAGAGATAATTAGTTTTATCTTTTGTATCACCGCTTATATCTGGTTTAGTTGCTGTATCATATAATTTTAATAATTCTTCTTTTGAGACTGATAAGGTGTACTGATTCATTATTGTATACAATTCTGTCTTTTGTGCTATCTTCTTTAAAATAATATGGGTTAAATTCTTACGCAATTGGATGGGAGTTTTAAACCATGATTGACTTATATATATTACTGATATTCCTAATTTACGGCATCTGATAGCCATCTCTTCAACACATTTTTGGTTTTTGTCTAAACACAAGTCGTCAAATATTACCAGTGAGTTGTCCTTTTTATCAAATTCAGTGTCTATGTCTGGTAATTTATGTAATCCTTCGTGTATCTCTACAGGCATATGGTCTGACAACCAATTATATAAGGGTTCATCTTTATTCTTGGTAATAATAACGATTTTCTTAAATGTGTCACTCATTAAATAGAGCAAGTTGCATAAGGTGTTTGTTTTCATAGAACCACTTGCACCACATATAACCATCCTAAATGGAATACTTATTCCGTGAACATTATAATGTGGATTGTGGGAATTCTTTATGTATTTTTTATCCATGACAGTGTAAAAGTTTATACTCTTGCTAATATCTACTGGTGCTTTTGATTTTGGTGGCATTTGCTATATATATAAACAATATATATTATAAAATTTATTTGAATTAATTATATTTACTTACGCATATTTAATTTATTTTCTTTATGTAAGTATATAAATGTCTAAAACTAATTACACGGAAATTATTGATATTCTTCAGAGTAAGATTTTAGAACTTAAGGCAATTAAGGAGGTTGAATTGGTGGCTTCTCTCCGAGAACAAATTAGCGAACTTATTATGGTGAATAAAGCACTAACAACAACCATTTTTGATATGAATTCTGTTGTCATGGATGATAGACATAAAAAACAAGAATATTATATTTCCAATATAAAAAATAAAATAGTTCATTGTGATGTTTGCAATTTAGATATGAAAGGTAGTTCTTTATCTAATCACAAGAAATCAAAGGTTCATCAGGAAAAGGTTGTATAGTGTGTGTTGTATAATATAATTTATTGTTTAATTTATATTATAACTTTTATGTTTTTATTTTGTTTTAGTTTTACTTTTACTTTTAGACCACCATTCTACCAGTCTGCACATTGATGACCACTTGCTTCTTGGTAATGATGAAACAATGGAGATCCACAGAAATAGTGGGAGAACAATTCATCGTGCCACTAAT
>CAIXTV010000010.1 GCA_903922465.1 uncultured bacterium | reverse complement strand
AGTAGAGTTTCCTAGTGGGGGATTCTGCTTACTCGATGTAGAAAATAAATGGAAATTTTCGCCCACTATGCTACAACCTTTAAACTCAATGGTGATTTGTTGGCTGATAACGAGCTTCAATGAGTCGTTTAGCATTTCGTTCAGAACCGCTCCATTGTTCACGGCAAAACTTAGGTCAGGTTTAAGCACGCCTGGTGAATCGTGGTTGATGTTTTCGTAAATGAGCTCTTTCACTCTGCTTTTCAGGTAAGCCTCGGTGCATTGCTTAGTTGAATTAGAAATTCCTTTCTGTGCAACTAAAATAGTGGCATTGCAAACAAGGCAGGCGATAAATAGCATTTTAAGTTTCATGTTGGGCTAATTGATTTTTAGTTTGTATTTCGACTTATATCTATAGGATTATACCACATTATTTCGTAAAGGGTTACAAAATATGGCATTTTATTTACATTTATTTGAATCGAATATATAATATATTGATTTCGAATTATATCTAAAGTAAGAATATAAGCTCAAATTGCCACAGATGGAATTGAAATTCAATAATGATTATCTTTGCCGGAGTTTTCAAGAGCATAATTGCGAGTATGTCCTAAGAAGCAATTGTTTAGGATGCTGATTGAGAAATGAGTAGTGAAAATAAATAAACAAAAATAATAGTAAAAAAAGGAATCATTTGTTATGAAAAGAATCTATTTGATGGTGCTGAGCGCATTTTTAATTCAATTTGCACAGGCACAAAAGAATTTTATTTGGGAAAAGAAGGATACCATCTCTGAGGATTTCGCCCAGCTTTATGCTGAAACTAAGCAATTTATTGCCGAAACATGGGGCACTTCCAATAATGTTATTCAGAAAGATGACAAGGAGTCGGGGACTATTATCGTAAATAGTTCAATCGTCAGAAAATTGAATATTCAATCCGAGGAATATGTTTACTCCTATAAATACACCCTTACTTTTAAGCTGAAAGACAAACAATTTAAATGCAACCTCGACCATGTGTTTTGCGATTCTGCCTATATCACAAAAGGGAAAACTCCTATCGAAAAGATTGAGCCTTTCGAAGGCGATAAATATCCTGAAACCCCTAAGGCTAAATCGCCGGGATTGCCCAAAATAAAGGCAATTCAGATGATGAATTTCATCAGACAGGAGTTGCAAGGCATAGTTGAGGGTTATGCTCAATCTCTACGAAAAGTTGTTGTTGAAACGCCAATTAGGAAGAAAAAACATCAAGACGAAGAGTAAGAAAACGAGGATTTAAGGGGGTATTATTGTGTGGAAAATCCTCCTAACAACTGAAGTATTACGATTCTCTTTTAATAACCATAGCCGAGCTCACTCCGCCCCCACCACAAATGGAAGCAACGCAATAGGTTTTCTGAAGTCTTTTTAAAGCATAATAAGCCGTGACCAAAATGCGCGCACCGCTGATTCCTGTAGGATGACCAAGGGCGATTGCACCCCCATTGACATTTAATTTCTCAGGCTCAATCTGCAACGTTTTTTGATTTACCAAAGCCTGAATAGCAAAGGCTTCATTAATTTCAAAGAGGTCGATTTCATCGAGTGTCATGTTTGCATTTTTCAAAGCCGCAGGAATCGCAAAAGATGGCCCTTCGCCCATAGTTGATGGATTAACAGCCAACTGAGCATATGAAACTATCGAAAACAAGGGACTTAGATTCATTTCGGCAGCTTTCTTACGGCTCATCATCACCAAAGCCGTCGCTCCATCGCTCAAGCCACACGAATTTCCTGCCGTAACCGTTCCCTCCTTGCGAAAAGCGGGCTTAATTTTAGCTAGATCATTCATATTTATTGATGTGCGTATGGTTTCGTCTTTATCAAACACAATTGAAGTGGCATTTTTGCTTCCTTCTACTTCAATACTCACAATTTCTTCGTCGAACCATCCGCTTTTCTGAGCATGAGCCGCCTTCAGATGACTGTTCATGGCATATTCGTCTTGTTCTTCTCTTGATATTTTATATTTATCGGAAAGATTTTCGGCCGTTTCGCCCATCCCCTGCCCTATTAAGGGGTCGATGCTGTCGCTCCAACCATCTTCGAGGGTTTTATTACCCATCTTAAAGCCATCCCAACGTGCATTTTTTAATAAATAAGGAATAGAACTCATGCTTTCGAACCCACCAACTAGCATAATCTCAGCTTCGCCCAAACGAATGGCTTGAGAAGCCATAGCCACAGCCCTCATCCCCGAAGGGCAAGCCATATTCAGCGTAATAGCAGGGGTTTCCATGGCAATGCCCCCCTTAACAGCAGCACTTCGTGCCGGATTGGGCCCATTCCCCGCCTGTCGGCAACTTCCCAATATCACATCATCAATTTGATCTCCCGACAAAGCAGCCCTTTTCAGAGCTTCTTTTATCACAACAGCCCCTAAATCATAAGAAGGTATGCTTTTGAGTGTCCCACCAAACCTGCCCATAGCAGTCCTGCATGCTGAAACAATTACGATATCATTTACGTCCATATTTATATTTGTTATTTTGATGATGAGCTAAGTTCTACTTTGTTAAATATATTGACCACCATCCACTTTAATCACTTCTCCTGTTATATGCCTCGATAATTCGGAGGCAAGAAATGCAACCGTATTGGCAATATCTTTGGCCTGCCCAAATCGTCCCAACACTATCTCTCCCATAGCCGCCTCTCTTACAACATCATCAGCATTTTTCATCATTTCAGTTTCAATTAAGCCGGGCGCCACAGCATTGACGTTAACATTATATTTCCCTAGCTCCTTGGCAACAGTTTTGGTCAGTCCAACTATCCCAGCCTTTGAAGCAGCATAATTCGACTGCCCAAACTTCCCTCTTAAACCATTAATGGAGGTAATATTGATAATCTTCCCCGATTTTTGTTCTCTAAAGATGGGCGAAACTGCACGTATATAATTAAAATAGCCTTTAAGATTCACACTGATAACATTATCCCATTGCTCTTCTGTCATTTTCCAAATCACTCCATCTTGGTTAATCCCTGCATTATTCACAAGAATATCCACCGAACCAAATTCTTTAACAATAGCATCCACAGTCAGTTGTGCTTCTTTGAAATTCGAAATATCGGCAATAAACATACAAGCTTTTCTTCCCAACTTTTTAATATCAGAGAGGGTTTCATCGGCTTCTTTGCGATCGATGATGGCAATATTTGCCCCAAGTTCAGCTAAAGTTATGGCTATTGCTGCACCTATCCCCTGACTTCCCCCTGTTACAACAGCGGTTTTACCTGTTAAATCCATAATTATTTTGTTTTAATATCAATATTCTATAAACCACTACATGAGCTTCAATTCCTGCAAACTTCTCTTCAAAAACACCGCAATCATTTCCTTTCTATACTTCCTCGAATATACATCATTATCAACAGTTCTTGCTTTTTTTGTTGCCTGAAGTATCAACTCATTTAAATCATCCTCAATATTTCCTTCCACCACAATAGGCTTAGGATCAACTCCACCCAACACTATTTTCACTTTCTCATTGTTCAGGCTCACTGCTGTCATCAACGATCCGAAATCGATAGTCTCGCGTTGACGCAATTTCTTATAAATGGTTTGATATTCTTCTGTATTAGAAATCAGAATAGATTTCAAGAGGGCTGTTTTGCTTAAATTCCGTGAATTCACCCCATCGCCCGAATAAATGCTTTCGATAGGGATGATGCTTGTTTGTTGATGATCGGACACCTCAATCTTCGCATCTATACTAATCAAAACAATTGCAGTATCGGAAACGAATTTCGATAAACAATTGTTTTTACCCCCTGTTGCAATGCAAATATCGCCATTACATTTCAGGCAATATCCAGCAGCACTTCTCCACCATTCACTTTGATTATAAAAGGTGCAACGATTCTCACAAAGAATATTACCACCTATAGTAGCGGTTTTTCTAATGACGGGTGAAGCAACAGCCTCTGCAGCTTCAATCAGCGATGGGAACCTATCGGAAATGATATTGTGTTTCTTTAAATCGTCTAACTTTGTTAAAGCACCAATTTCGATGTAATCTTCCTTGATTTTTATATGCTTTAGTTCTTCAATTCCCGAAATATCAATCAAGATTTGGGCATCTTCATTCCCCTGAAATTTATTGACAATAACATCAGTCCCTCCAGCAACATATCGAAAACCATCAAGGTGATTGTTTGCATTAACAAATGCTTCTTCTACTGACTTTGCTTTGATGTAGCCTTGTTCTGTTAACATATTCACTTATTTATTGTTTGAAATTTGATGATCTCTAATCTGAGCTAGCACATCTTCTGCATTGATCGGCAATTTTGTTATCCGAACACCAACAGCATTAAACACTGCATTTGCAATGGCAGGAATCACAGGATGAATTGCCCCCTCCCCTGCTTCTTTTGCGCCAAAGGGTCCTTCAGGGTCAATGGTTTCAATTATGTTTGCATGAATATCAGGAGTATCAAGCGAGGTTGGGATTTTATAATCGAGGAAGTTATTATTTAATAATAGTCCTTTATAGTATTTCATCTGCTCGCTGATGGCTTGCCCCACTCCCATATGCCACGAACCTTCTAGCTGCCCTTCAACAGCCATAGGATTTATAGCCTTCCCACAGTCATGTGCTCCCCAAACGTTCATCACTTTCACTTGGCCTGTTTCTATATCTACCTTGACCTCAGCAATACAAGCACCAAAAGTATAAGAAGGACTTAAACCTGCACCTGCACCCTTAAAGTCTCCACCAAGCTTGGGTGAAATATATTTTCCACTAACAGAAACCGCACCACGTTTTGCGGTGAGTATATCAACAGTTTCCATCCACGATAAATCTACTGCCTTATCAAAACTAAACACCCTGCTATCCGAAAAACTCAGTTCTTCCGCATCAACACCTTTAGCTTTAACGATGGCTTCGATAATTTCTTTTTTCAAATTCTCAGCTGCATCCTTTGCTGCATTGCCAGCCATAAAAGTAACCCTACTCGAATAGCTTCCAAAATCAACAGGAGTTAGCAAAGTATCAGCAGCAAGAACAAAAATCTTATCCATACTAATTCCAAGAACTTCGGCAACAATAATCGCCAACATAGTATCGCTACCCTGTCCAATATCGCTTGAGCCTGAAGTTACCAACACCCTGCCGTCAAAGTCGAGTTTCAAATGCACAACCGACTGAGGCAACTCATTCCAAATAATAGGCAACGCGCTTCCGCTAATAAAAAACCCACAAGCCACGCCCAATCCATGTCCGCTTTCCAATGTCCCTATTTTCTTATCCCATTCCGATTGCTCCATTACTTTAAGTAAAGCTTCTCGACTTCCATTTGAAGTGATACGATATTGCCCAACCGTTTGAGTATTGGATGTTAAAAAGTTCTGTAAACGCAACTTGCAGGGATCAATATTAATTTTCATTGCTAAATCATCAATAATTGATTCAACAGCAAAACGAGAGTTAACAGCACCATGTCCCCTCATCGCACCGCATTGAGGTTTATTGGTGTTAACTCTAAAAGCCCGAAACCCAAAGTTATCTAACTTATAAGGTGCTTGTAATAAGACTCCATTATAATAAGAAGTCACAACACCAAAACTACCGTAAGCACCACCATCTATTGCAATATCAGCATCTAATGCTTTAAATTCTCCATTCAATGAAACACCCATTTCAACTGACATCTTAGAAGGATGCCTACCGTGATTTGTTATGAAAACTTCCTCGCGAGATAATCTCACTCTCACGGGTCGTCCTGTTTTCCGAGCTAAATGTGAAACAATCATTTCATGTGGAAATGGATCACTTTTCCCACCAAAACCACCACCAAGATAAGGTTTTATTACTCTAACCCTGCTTAACGGAACCTCCATCACCTTTGCCAAAGCGCGATGCAAATAATGTGGCACCTGAGTCGCTGTAGTAATTGTCAATCCGTTTTCATCCCAAAAAGCTGTAGCTGCATGAGGTTCAGTAAAACCATGATTAATTCCCAAAAACTCAAATGACATTTTAGTGGTGACATCAGCTTCTGTTAATCCTTTTTGCTGGTCACCAAATCTCAACTCAGCTTTCTTATGAATATTGTTATTAAACTTGCCAGTATCATGAATCCTTTCATTTTCGCCAACATCATTCAATGACTCGTCAATATTTAAAAATGGTTGAAGTTGCTTATAGGTGATTTTAATAAGTTTACATGCTTCACCAGCAATACCCTCACTATCAGCAGCAACTGCAGCAACAACTTCACCTACGTATCTCACTTTATCAACAGCCATAGCTGTCTCATCCTGTGAAATGGGAAGTACTCCAAAAGTAATGGGGAGTTCTTTTCCTGTTGCAATATAATGCACTCCATCCAGCTTAAGTGCTTCTGAAGTGTCAATCTCAACAATTTTGGCATGTGGATATTTACTGCGTAACAATTTGCAATGCAAAGTGTTTTTCATCACAATATCGTCGGCATATTCCGCAGCACCTTTAACTTTTTTTTCTGCTTCAATATAAGGCCTGCTTACTCCTACAGCTACACTGCTACTTAAAGGCTCAACATCTTCTTCTATCGATTCCGAAGATTCAATAGCATATTCTACTACCGCATCAATTACTTTTTTATAACCCGTACACCGACATAAATTTCCTGACAAGCCTTCCTTAACCTGACGAGTGAGAACCTCCATTCCATCCTCTAAATTAAGGCTTGGCGTCAAACTGAGTGCAGTCAAAACCATACCGGGAGTGCAGAATCCACATTGAATAGCTCCTTTTTCAACGAATTTCTTCTGAAGCTTATGCAGAACCCCATCTTTAGCAAGAGCTTCGATGGTGGTAATTTCAGCATTCTCATATCGTAATGCAGGGCTTATGCAACTCAGCACTGCTTCATTGTTTATCAAAACAGTGCATGCCCCACAACTTCCTTGTTCGCAACCAATCTTGGTTCCCGTTAGGCCTGCTTTTTCACGAATAACAGTTGACAGCATCTCATGCTCTTTCACCATCAGATGAAATTGCTTGCCATTGATTTTTATATTTAGTTGCTTCATTCGACCAAATTGTGTATAATAATCTTGGGTTTAGGAAAAAGCGCTTTCGCCTGTAATGTCCATACCTGTTATAAGCAGATGAACATCATGGGTTCCTTCGTAAGTGATAACCGATTCGAGATTCATCATGTGTCGCATCATAGGAAAATCACCTGTTATCCCCATTGCTCCTAATATCTGCCTCGATTCCCTTGCTGTATCGAGAGCCATTTTAACATTATTCCTTTTCGCCATCGATATTTGTGCTGGTGTAGCCCTATTCTCATTACGCAGCACACCTAAACGCCAAGCTAATAATTGCGCTTTTGTTATTTCGGTAAGTATTTCGGCAAGCTTCTTTTGCGTTAATTGAAAAGCTGCAATTGGTTTTTTGAATTGAATTCTTTCTTTCGAATAATTTAATGCAACATCATAACAATCCATTGCAGCGCCAACTACACCCCATGCGATACCAAACCTTGCTGAATTCAAACACATCATTGGGCCTTTCAATCCCTTAACATTTGGTAGTATATTTTCTTTAGGAATGACAACATCATCAAATACCATCTCACCTGTATATGATGCTCTTAATGACCATTTCTTAGTGGTTTCGGGAGTTGTGAATCCTTTCATCCCTCGCTCGACTATCATTCCTCTTACAACACCCTCATCATCCTTTGCCCAAACCACACCTATATCAGCAATAGGAGAATTGGTTATCCACATTTTTGCTCCATTAAGTATATAATGATCACCTTTATCAGTAATTCTTGTAATCATACTTCCAGGATCAGAGCCGTGATTGGGTTCCGTTAATCCAAAACATCCTATGATTTCACCTGAGGCAAGCAGAGGCAAATACTTCATCTTTTGCTCCTCGGTTCCAAAACTATAAATAGGATACATCACAAGTGATGATTGAACTGAAGCCATAGAACGTATACCCGAATCACCACGCTCGAGTTCTTGCATAATCAAACCATAAGCAATATGGTCTAATCCTGCACCACCATATTGTTGAGGAATGTAAGGTCCAAAAGCTCCTATTTCGCCAAGTTCTTTAACTAAATGTCGTGGAAAAGTATGAGATTGACAAGCCTCATCAATTATAGGAATTACGGATCGATTTACCCAATCTCTTACTGCGCCACGAACTAGCTTATGTTCTTCAGTTAAAAGGTCATCTAATAAATAGTAATCGGGGGCTTTGTATTGATTTGTAGCCATAGGGAAATTATTGGTTTAATATTTTACGCAAAGATAAAATTAAATCATAGAACGATATATAATATTCTGTTAAAGTGCAATTCGATGCTAAAAAGCATGGAATGAGTGCAAGCTATTATTATTGAAAAAAGGTATTTGCACTCCCATGTTTTACAATGAAACAGAAATTTTATTATTCGTTAAACACTCATTTCCATTCAGTTTTACTAGCATTATATGTGTCTTCAAAAAAAATAAGACAAATTATTATTCCATTTAATTCAAATCTTTTTATCTTTGTTGCATTACTAATTACCATTAGGCGATTAATCCAATACATAATCAAAATAAAACTTTTATCAATGAATTTCGAATTTACTGAAGAACAAAAAATGATACAGCAAGCCGCTAAAGACTTTGCTGAAAGGGAATTACTACAAGATGTTATCGAGAGAGACGAGAAATCAGAATTTGCTACCGAACATGTTAAGAAGTTAGCTGAATTGGGATTTTTAGGCATGATGACCGATCCAAAGTATGATGGAGGAGGCATGGATACCATTTCATACGTATTGGCAATGGAAGAAATCTCTAAAATTGATTCATCTGTGGCAGTGTTAATGTCTGTTTGCAACTCCCTTGTTATTTGGGGAATTGAAACTTATGGGAATGAAGAACAAAAACAAAAGTTCCTGAGACCTTTGGCCAGTGGCCAAAAAATCGGGGCTTTCCTTTTATCGGAGCCTGAAGCTGGTTCAGATGCAACTTCTCAAAGAACCACAGCTGAAGACAAAGGAGACCATTATTTACTAAATGGCACCAAAAACTGGATTACCAATGCCAATTCAGCTTCAACCTACATAGTAATTGCCCAAACTAATCCCGAAAAGAAACACAAAGGCATTAATGCTTTGATTGTGGATAAAAATTCAGCAGGCATCACTTTAGGACCTCATGAAAATAAAATGGGGATGAGAAGTTCAGATACACATTCGGTAATGTTTAATGACGTGAAAGTCCCAAAAGAAAACAGAATTGGGGAAGATGGATTTGGATTTCCTTTCGCAATGAAGACTTTAGAAGGAGGCCGAATCGGAATCGCTTCTCAAGCTTTAGGTATTGCTTCAGGTGCTTTTGAACGTGCCTTAAAATATTCTATGGAAAGAAAAGCTTTTGGAACTGAAATCTTCAATCACCAATCCGTTGCTTTTAAATTATCGGATATGGCTGTGAAAATCGAAAATGGAAGAAATCTGTGTTTAAAAGCAGCCTGGCTAAAAGATCAACATTTGCCTTATGGAACTGCTAGCGCAATGGCTAAACAATATTGTGCCGACATGGCAATGGAAGTTACTACAGAAGCTGTTCAGATTTTTGGCGGATATGGTTACGTTAGAGAATATCATGTTGAAAGACTTATGCGTGAAGCCAAACTCACACAAATTTACGAAGGAACATCAGAAGTTCAGAAAATTGTTATTTCGAGATCGCTTTTGAAATAATCGTGATTGATTGGAGGCAAGATAAAGTTTATTCTTTACCTTTCAATAAGGCTTCAAAACTTTCAAAATCACACAGAAAAAGTGAATAATTACAACTAAAATAAATTAAAAAACAGATATGAAAATACTCGTTTGTATTAGCAATGTCCCTGATACTACCACAAAAATCAAATTTACCGATAACAATACGGCATTTGATCAAGCAGGTGTTCAATGGATAATTAACCCCTGGGATGAACTTGCCCTTACCAGAGCACTTGACATTAAAGATGCACAAGCCGGAATGGTTGAAGAAATTACAGTTATTAATGTAGGTTTGGCAGCTACCGAACCTACCATTAGAAAAGCTTTAGCAATTGGAGCCGACAAAGGGATTCGTATTAATGCTGAGCCTAAAGATGCATTCACTGTGGCAAGCCAATTGGCTGATGTCATCAGTAAGGAATCTTTCGACATTATTCTTTGCGGAATTGAATCGAGCGATTCGAACGGAAACAATGTTGGGGGTATGCTTTCCGAATTGCTTGATATGCCTTCGGTTTCGTCGGTTTCGCATTTCGATATTAAAGATGGAAAAGTTGAACTAAAAAGAGAAATTGATGGGGGACAAGAAACCGTGAGCACTCCTATTCCTTTTGTTGGAATTGTACAGAAAGGTATTGCTAAAGAACCACGCATTCCTTCGATGAGAGGGATTATGGGCGCTCGCACCAAACCTTTACAAGTGATTGAAGCCATTCAAACGGAAACTTTGACAGAATTTGCAACTTATGATTTACCAAAACCTAAGGCTGCCTGCAAAAAGATTGACCCCGATAACGTTAAGGAACTTGTTCAATTGTTACACAACGAGGCGAAGGTAATATAGAAGGTGGATGGGCTAAAGACTGTTAGACTGAAGGAAAACGAAACCTAATCACCTAATGAAGCCTTTGTGAAACTTTGTGTTCCAACTTTTAAAAGAATGACACTTTAAAGCCTTAATAATCTCAAACAAAAAATAAATACAAAAAATAAAACTAAATATATGTCAGTACTTGTTTATACAGAAAACTGGGACGGGAAATTCAAAAAACTATCATTTGAATTAGTTTCATTTGCTTGCGAAATTGCAAAAACCCTAAACACAAACGTTGTTGCTTTATCTATTGGAAAAGTGAATGACGATGAATTAAATAAATTGGGCACTTATGGTGCTTCAAAAATATTGAATGTTCAAAATGAAAATTTGATCAACTTGAACAACCAAGCTTACACTTCTGTTTTGGCACAAGCCGCTGCTAAAGAAGGTGCCACACTTATTGTTTTTGCTCATAACAATACAGGAAAAGCCATCGCACCCCGCCTTTCTGTTAGATTGAAAGCTGGTTTAGCAACAGGCGTACTTGCTTTACCTTCAAATTTCCAACCTTTCACCATTGCCAAAAAGGTATTTACTGCTAAGGCAATTGCCAATGTGGTGATCAAAACTCCGGTGAGCATCGTCACTTTGTTGCAGAATGCTTTTGGTGTTTTCGAAACCCCTGTTGCTGCTAGCATTGAGGCATTCAATCCTGAAATTAAGGACAACGAATTAAAGACCGAAGTGAAGGACGTGAATAAAGTAAGCGGCAAAATATTGCTTACCGATGCCGAAATTGTGGTTTCGGGTGGCAGAGGAATGAAAGGTCCCGAAAACTGGGGAAGCATAGAAGAACTTGCTACCTTATTAGGCGCCGGAACTGCTTGCTCCCGCCCTGTTTCAGACGAAGGCTGGCGTCCTCATGAAGAACATACCGGCCAAACTGGCAAGATACTTGCACCTAATCTGTATATCGCTTGCGGTATTTCGGGTGCTATTCAGCATCTTGGTGGTATCAGTGGTTCGAAATGCATTGTGGCTATCAACAAAGACCCTGATGCACCTATTTTTGAAGCGGCTGACTATGGTATTGTGGGCGATGTGCTGAAGGTGTTGCCGGAGATGATTACAGCGGTTAAAGAGCTAAAAGGGAATTAGGCGACAGGGGTCAGACGTCAGGCGTCAGGAGGAAAAGTCTGGGAATAAGTCCCAAGTCTCAAATTCCAGGATACAAGTCTCAAGGCAGCAAAGGGTGAACTTTTGTTGGTTTGAGGCTTTTTTTTGTTTGATATATTTTATGTTGATTGAGGTGATTTAGCATTAATCTCTTCGTGTCCCTTGTGTAAATCTTAGTGTTCTTAGTGTTCAAACTCCTATTTTTTCTTCATTTATTCCGAAAGAACACTCCTTATATATATAGTATGATGTCGGATTTTGGCAAATAAAACTGTTGATGCAATTTATTTATCAACAATCTCAACTTTTAATTTTTCTTAAAGAGCTAAGGATAGGGACTGTAGAAATTATTTTATTTTCAATTAATTTTTTTTAACTTTTTTAACTTTTTTTAACTTTTATTTTTTGTTGCTATTTACGAAAGCTCGATTTAATTGTTTACCTTTACACTCTTTTATTACTGATAAATAATTTTTATGTCATCCCTTGCTTTCGATACTATAATTTCAAAATCTGAATTTCGGTTTTCGGTTGCAAGAGAAATGAAATTTTCATCCAATATTCCAACATCTGGTATTATTAGTCTCTCAAATATCAATTTTGGAACTCATTATTTGGATAACACAATATATCAATGTATTAAAGCAATTTTTCCTTCAAAATATGAATTTATAATTACGGGCAAAGTAGTTTTACCCGTAATTTGTATGACTTTGCCCGTAAGTAGTGGAGCGTTGCCTGCAAGTTGTGGAGCGTTACCCACGGGTAAAGTAAGTTTACTTAAGGGCAAAATCACTTATACCCTCGGGCAAAGTCGTTTTACTTACAAGTTGAACAGCCGTGCCCACAAGTTGTGTCGCTTTGCCCAAGGGATGAGTCACCTTGCCCTCAGGCAAAACCATTATACTTTTAAGAAAAACGATACATCCCCTTAGTAAAAGTTCTTTTCCCTTAGGGTAAAGCCATTTTTCCCTTAAATAATGTTAGTTTATCTTCAGTGAAATCTTCTCCAACTGAAAGAAAATTTTCCTTAAATGAGTTCGAAATGCCACCTGCCTTATGTATTATTACATAAACAAAGCATTATTTTATTCATTTTAAAAAACATTATCAATGAACGTATTTGTAAAATTAATTGTGACAGTCAAACTTAAAGGACTGTCTTTGGGGAGATTCCTGACAAAAACCAAAGCAATGGTAAAAGCGCAGGAAGACAATCCTACTATGGTGCCGGGTTTAGATCCTGATGCACCTACTGTAAAGCTGAAGATCAAAGCTATTGACGACAAGAACACTGAACGTAAGGTATTAGTACAAAAAGTAAAAGACCTTACCGGAGAAATTAAAGATTTAATAACGGAAGTTACTAATATTATGACAAGCGATTGGGCTCCGGCTATCCAAAAAGCTGCCGATGGCGATGCTAATTTTGTAAAAACACTTTGTTTTAGTTCGAAGGGTGAAGATAAAACACCACCTGTTGTTACTATTAACAATAGTATTCCAACAATTATTAATTTAACTACTAATCAGTCTCTAAAACAAGAGATGGAAGTTATTAACAGTAACACTAAAGGCAGCAGATTGCCAGCTGGTGCTAAAGATTGTGCTATATTCCTTTTAGTAGGTACAACAGAACCTACCGATATTTTTAAAATGACTTATTTGGGCGTTACCCAAAAAGGTAAATTTTCACATACTTTTGTAACTGCTGATATTGGGAAAACTGCTTATTATATTGCAGTTTACACCAGTAAAATTACTGGAAAACCTGTTTCTACCGTTAGTATCATTGCTAAATTGACGATTACATAATGATAATATGGTTTCGATAGGCTCAACCACCGGGCGGTAGTTGAGCTTGTTGAAACTAATGAAAAAAATGTCTATTTTGAAAACTTATTTTGCAAAAATAAATACAGATATTCAACGTACTATGTATTCAATTAAAATAGATTTACCAAAAAAATCAAAAATTATGTACAGAATAAAATCTTGCCATTGCAATATTCTTTGATTGCAATGGCTAAGAAATAAATGAGAAATGTTTTTTTACGAAGATGAATGAAAAAACAATTTTTATGTCATCTTTTTCCTAAGGAGCTAGCTACCTTCAATTTCTGAAAAGTGAGAAATATAATTAGCAACACTAAATTAAATAAAATGAAAAAAATATATTGGTATATACTTATTTTACCGATATTCTTTATTTCCTCATGTAAGAAGGAATTTAAAGATACAGTAAAAACTGACAATAATAGCTTAAAACCTGTTAAAATTTATAATTCTGAAGAATACACGCCTTCAGACAGCATAGCTGTGGATCTAGTTACTAAATTTTTTAAAGATCGGTATAATTATATTAACTCTAACCCTAATGAAATAAACCCATGGAATGCAGATCAAGCATTATGGACTCTTGAGGCATCTGCAAATTATGCCTTTACTTTAAGATCTAACGGAGCTTTTGATAAAATTGAGGATACCACTATAACCTTGAGTTTAGCATTTTATACTGATGAGGAAGAAAATATAATGGTATTGGGTACTGACATGTGTCACACTTATAGCCTATTAAAATTGGCTATTGAGAATATTACTTCGCATGACAACCTTTCAATTTCAGTAATTGATCAAGAATACTCAATAAACCATAATAATTACATCTTAACTTATAAGATTGTATATGGTGTAAAATCAATTTATGGACAAGGTTGTACTCCAATTCCTCTTTCCTCTGGCGCATATTCTTCTGGTCAAGTTGTTAATCAGTTTAAATTAAGGTGGACGAATGCATTTGCAATACATAATATTGTCAGCTTAACTTGGGGAGATCCTTATTATGAAGACAATATTTATGCAAATGTGTATTGGCAGCCATATATGCAAATGGATTTTACTGATTATCTATGGGCTGGAGGACTGTGTTCAGAATCCTTCAGTTATTCTTATTGGAATGTTTGGCTTTGGAGTGGATGGGATCTTCTAAATACCGTACAAACAGAATTTAACGCTCTTCCTTTAGGGTTAAAAAGAATTTTACTTGGCGTAGATGTTTATTGTGATCAGCTAACAACTAATCCGGCAGATGCTTGCCATTCGATGAAAGTAACTTCAGGAAGATATATTAGTCCACCTTATGCAATTCAAACATATTAAGTATTTATTTCTATTGATAATTACCTTGTGCTTGCAAGTTTCACAAAACTTGTTGGCACAAGGTTTTTATATTCGTTTTAACGACCCTTCTACTACTATTAACCCAATTGAAGCAATTGAGTTTAAAAATAATTATTATGTTCCATATTTTGAGGAAACCCCTTCAAAAGAAAATATTGATGATTTAAAATTTTCAAATCCTAAAAACATTATTTCCTTTTCTAATAAAAATAAATCTATTCAAGGGATTAAAATTATTAAAATTAATACTTTAGGAACTCAACATACGACATATAATATTGATACTTTTAATTTAAGTAATAAAATTATTGATTTACGATTGTTTGTTAAAGACACTTGCATTGAAATGATTGGAATATGCTCAGACATCATTACAAAACAATTATCGGCTTTCAAAATAATACTTGATTCGGGATTTAATATATTATCAAAAAAAATAACTTCTTTACCGGACTCAATAGATAGATATATTGTTAAAGTTATGAATATGAATGTCAAACAGACATTTATTGAATTGTATCATATTTCAGATACACATAAAGCACTTATTAGTCTTATGAAATTAGACAGTAATTTTAATCTAGTCAATTATATTAAATATGATTCGAGCCAATTCTTTCAATCTTATGTAAAAGCGATTGAATTTGACAATTTTATTCTAACTGCTTGTTACGAGCATTATTACACTTATAAAATTTCTAAGTCAAGCTTAAACATTACCGATACTATTACAAGACCTATGCCTTTGGTTGCTTCAGCAGTAGGTACAACATTTACAAAAATTAATGATTCTTGCTACATTTCTCCCGAAAAGTATGATGACCCATTTAGCAATATTAAAGGAGTATTATTAGTTCTAAGAAAATCAAGTGTAGATATAATAGATACAATACAAATAATAAATCCAGATACATTGCAGATGATGGGTTATCAATGTATTGATAAAATAAATACGGATAGTGTTTATTTTGTAGGTACTTTTAATAATGATTTTAGCAGCATTTTCGGGAATCACAATACAGCCCTAATGGTTTATAACATTAATATCAATACAGGATTAATAAATTGGGTTAAATATTTTGGATGGGATTCTTACTATTACTGTTATCATGTGACTGCCACTACAGATGGTGGTTGCCTGATAAGTGCTGGTATTTATGATTGGTTTTTAGGTGGTACTCAGCAGTTCGATTTATTTCTACTAAAATTAGATGCTAATGGTCATTTAACATCCAATATTGAATATTCGTTTCCGAAAATTCTTAGCTTTACTATTTATCCAAATCCAACAGATGATTATTTAAAAATCATTTCTGAATCAAATAATTTACCTGAAAATTTATATTATTCAATATTTGATATGCAAGGCAGAAAAGTAAAAAGCGATCAAGTTGACTTATCTTCAAATGAATTTATGGTAAATACCTCTCTTCTTACAGCAGGGATTTATCAATTTATTATTGAAACAAAACAAGGAATACTTTTTAAATCAAGCTTTATTAAAAAATAAATCTTATGTATTAAGTTGTTTATCCTTCTTACAAACCCAAAGCATACGCTTGCTAACATGAAATATTATTTTATATTGATTTCACTTGTTTTCTTATTCTCATGTAGGGTAGAAAATCCACCAAAACCTGATACATTCCAGCCCGATTTTTTAAGTTGGGGAAATATTACCAACGTAAATATTAATGGTGTAAGTATTCCAAAATATTTTCAAGTAAAAAGAGGATTAAGCTATTTGGGATTGGTAATTAATATGAATAATACGGATGCCAATTATTATTATTATCCCCTTGATATAGGAGTTACCTTACTGAAAAATGGCACCTATCGCTTACACTCCTATCAAAATTCAGATAGTTTATGCGAAATAGGTTATATGAAAGTTTGTTGCTATACAAATCCAGATGCAATTTATGCTACATATAATATTTATGAAAGTGATTCATTAAATAATTATATTCGTGTTCATATTGATAGCCTAACGAATACATTATCTGGTTTTTTTAAAGCAACAATGATTAATGGCATACCTGGTGGAATTGAACCCGACACAGTTCGTATGCAATGTGATACATTTTATTGTAAAATCAATTTTTAATAAGTTACTGCATTTTTTAATTTCCATAGAAATTGATGGGATTAATTCAACTGGATAAAAAAAGGATATCTTCATAAACTCAACAACCATGAGTATCGTCATAATTAAGATAAAAGAACAAGAAATACCTATCTTTAAAAAATTAGTCTCCGCTTTTACAGATGCAAAAATGCGCATCATCGACGAAGATGATTACCAGGAGGAGTTAATGGCTAAGTTGATAGAAGAAGGATTATCAAGCGAATTAGCATCGGAAAAAACGATAGAAGAAGAATTCAAAAAACATGGAGTTACTTATTAGGGCTATAAAAACTCAAATAAGATTTTAAAACGAAAAATTCCGAAAATAAAACTTACCCATCAATATCGTTTAGTTAAGCAAAAATCTTCTATTCCTCTACCACATAGGATCATAGGAACATAGGTTTCACATAGATTTTATGTACAATTTTTCTATGTGAATTTCTATGTATCTACTGTGCCTATGTGGTTCCTTCTGAATTTAAAGCTCTACTAAAAGACATTGCTTTACAATTCATCAATTAAATCTTTTGCAGGATTTGCCTTGACTTTGTTCTGCTTTACGAGATTTAGATTGTCAACAGCCTCTTTAATCTCTTCAATCAATTGAGCCTTTTCTGTAGAAATTATTTTGAATTTAACATGCTTAAGATTATTAAGCAATTCTATAAAGAAATCAGCTTTACTATCAGGAATTTCTACTATTATTTTCACGGGCTATAAAGTAGGTTTTAATCAGTATCAGGTATAAAAAACTTTAACATTAATATGATGAATAGGACTTTCATCAACATTAAAACTTCAGAAATAGCTTGTCAATTCTTCCTATAAATTCAAAGCACCCACCACCAATTCAGCAATGTCTAAATTCTGAATTTCTTCTTCCTTATTTTTATATTTCAAACCATCGGTGAGCATCGTCATGCAAAATGGACAAGAGCTTGCAATGATGTTGGCACCTGTGGCAATGGCTTCTTCGGTGCGTTCGATAAAGATTTCTTTTTCGCCGGCTTCTGCTTCCTTAAACATTTGTCCACCACCAGCTCCACAACACAAGGCAAAGCTTTTGTTGCGATGCATCTCAACTTTTTCAGCTGGGATAGCATCCAGCACATCACGTGGGGCAGCATATTCTTTGTTGGCTCTGCCCAAATAACATGGGTCGTGAAAAGTGATTTTCTTTGATTGAAAGACGTCCGAATCCATCTTAAGTTTCCCGCCCTTAACAAGGCCTTGCAGAAACTGGGTGTAATGTATCACTTCGTAATTTCCACCTAAGTCGGGATAATCATTTTTAAATATATTGAAGCAATGAGGGCAGATGGTCAATATCTTTTTAATCTCATAGCGACTGAAAGTATCAATATTGGTGAGGGCTTGCATCTGATAGAGCATTTCGTTTCCGGCACGACGGGCAGGATCGCCTGTGCAGGTTTCTTCAGTTCCCAACACGGCATAATCTATTTTGAAATGGGTTAAAATCTTGGTGAAAGCACGCACAACTTTCTTATATCTGTCGTCGAAAGCACCGGCACATCCCACCCAAAAAAGGAATTCAGGTTTTTCGCCTTTTGCAAAAACATCTGCCATCACAGGCACAACTATCTTATTGGTATTTTCCATAATCTATTCCTTGCTATATAATTCGTTAGCCCAAAGCATACGGTCCTGACCCGAGAACTGCCATGGAGCACCATTATTTTCTATATTCGTAAACATGGCATTCAAACCAGTTGGGGCAGCAGCTTCTTCCATCACAAGAAATCGTCGCATATCAACAATCAAAGTAGGATGATTAATATTGATTGGACATTCCTGTGCACAGGCATTGCAGGTAGTGCAAGCCCAAATTTCTTCGGCAGAAATATAATCGCGTATCAATGATTTATTATCTGTATAATCTTTACCGTTTTTAACTAACAGTGGACCAATTTCATTCATTCTAGCACGTAAATCCATCATCACTTTTCGGGGCGATAATTTCTTTCCTGTCAAATTAGCAGGACAAACAGAGGTGCAACGGCCACATTGTGTGCATGAGAGTGAGTCGAAATAGTTCTTCCACGTAACATCTTCCACATCCTTAACTCCAAAGCGAGAAGGAGGAGCATCTGAAGGGGGAGCAGCAAAGGCAGTTTCGGGATTCATCATCATCTTAACTTCAGTAGTAATGCTTTCCATGTTAGGAAGTTTGCCAAGAGGTTCCAACCTGCTTAAAAACACATTCGGAACCGATAAGAACACATGAAAATGCTTTGAATAGGGCAAGATATTGGCGAAAACGAAGATTAATAGGATGTGCATCCACCAAAACATTTGATAAAGCATTGCATCTTCTTCTCCCCTACCTAATAAACCTGCGAAAAAACTGCTCACAGGATACAAGCCTTTGATTTCTGCAGGATTCGTCGATGTAACATAAAAAGTATTCATCCCTAGAAGAGAAACCATAAGCAGGAGTATAATGCTTAGCGCGATGTAGGCATCCAAATGATTTTTATGGGTCATTTCAACGCCTGTGAATCTTTTAATATTTAAAAAGGCTCTTCTGCTTATGAATAAAATGATAAAGATGAGAATTAGAAAAGCGAAAATATCACCTGAGGCAAAAATGACATTATAAAACTTACCAAGAAAGGCTAGCGATTTTTCTATTCCACAAAGACCATCAATAATTATTTCAACACTTCCAATCAATATGACACAAAAGCCCCAAAACACAAGGGCGTGCATCAGTCCAATCAAAGGACGTCTGAATATTTTAGTTTGAACAAACGCTACTTCAAACATCAACATAAAGCGACGAGGAATGTCTTTTATGGGAAAAGGTTTGGTGAGCTTAAAAAAAGAAATCAGCCTCAAGAGTGTGTATGAGAATACACCCATTGTTAGAAGCAAAAGGGCTGTGAAAACAATTTGTTTTATCATAATTTAAAGAATTAGCTATTAAAACAGTTTTATTTATCGTTTAAATGCAAATACCAATTAAGCAAGCCTTTTAGGTTAATATTCCTTAATGTCGACATCTCCCATCAAAGCCATATAACCATTCATGGCGAGAGATTCCATTTCTCCGTCGCCGGGGAAAATGCGAACAGGGGCAATATGTTTTACTCTAGAGGTAACATCATCAACAATCATATTGCTATAAGCTAGGCCACCGGTGAGTAAAATTCCATCTACTTCACCTTTTAACACTGTGCTCATCGAGCCAATTTCCTTTGCTATCTGATAGGGCATGGCACTATAAATAAGCTCGGCTTCTTTATCACCATTTTCAATGCGTCTTTCAATTTCAATAGCGTCGGAAGTGCCCAAATAGGCATGCAAACCACCGTTACCTTTAAGTTTCTTGCGCATTTCCTGTTTTGTAAATTGACCCGAGTAGCAAAGCTCAACAAGCTGACCTGCAGGAACGCCTCCACTCCTCTCGGGTGAAAAAGGACCATCGCCATTAAGCCAATTGTTAACATCAATAATTCGTCCTTTATAATGGGCCCCAACAGAAACACCACGTCCCATATGAGCAACAATTACATTAATATCATCATAAGTCTTATCCAGTTGTTCAGCATAGCGATGCGCCACTGCTCTTTGGTTTAATGCATTCATCAGGCTTCGGCGTGGGAGTTCTGGAACCCCAGAAACACGAGCAATATCCTCCATTTCATCAACATAAGTTGGATCTACTATAATTGCAATTACTTTAGGACCTAAATCTTTGGCAAGTTCATAAGCAATAAGCCCCCCTAAATTCGATTCGTGCTCACCCAAAGGGTTCACAATGTCGCGTATCATTGCCCGGTTAACACGATACACTCCACCCGACATTGGTCGAAGCAGACCTCCTGTTCCAACAACAATATCTATATGCTTCATATCGATACCTGCTTTCTTAATTTCTGCAGTAATCATTTGCTTACGATATTCGAATTGCTGAGATATTCTACTAAATTGAGATAAAGCTTCAGGAGTATGCTTTAAATTGATTAAAAATATCTGTTCTCTGTTCTTAAATACTGCAATTTTGGTTGATAAAGTACCAGGATTTACTACAAGTATCAGTTTATACATTTGTTTGGTGTTTGTTTTAGGTTAAATCATCTATCCGAAATACAACATAATAAGCATAAAACTCACTAATTATGAGTTGAATACAAATTTAAACGAATTAAATAAAATAGTTTGGGTAATCATACAGATGGGTAGCAAAATTAGTAAAACTATTTAAACCTAAACCGATAAACTGAATTAATCTGTTTTTTTAGCAATATCTTACATCTTTTAATGTAAAACAGCATTAATTATCTCTCACCTTAATTTCATTATAACGCTGTTTATCTGCAGTATAATCATCCTTGAATTAAAAAAAACGCCATTTACTGAAAGAGTAATAATAATTTATATTAAATTTGTGTTTTAATATGAACACTCTATAAAGCTGGATAGTTCATATTGTATAAATTAAGATTGTAATATTTAACTATTGTTTAAACACTTTAGCCTATGAATGAACAAAATAGCAGTATTCAAGAGCTCCTCGACAAGCTCGATATCCTTACGAAAAGACAAGATCATTTCTCGAAGGAGATTAATACATTGCGCGAAGAAATACATTTGCTGAAAGTCAATGAAACAAAACAAGCCATTATTGAAGACATTAAAAAAGAAAAATCACTTGAGTTTGACCGTTTTAATGAAACCCTTGTGAATGCCGAACAGCCTGAGCATAATTCGAGCACTTTGACAGTTCCAATAGTCGAACCAATATATGTGTCAGAAGAAGACAAAAAGCCTTCGCACATCAAAGAGAATCTCGAGAAATTTGTTGGCGAAAACCTGATTAATAAAATTGGGATTGCCATTTTAATTATTGGGGTGGCAATAGGTGCAAAATACGCAATCGATCACGACTTGATAAGTCCCACTACCCGAATAATCCTTGGCTATTTGATGGGCCTTGGTTTGCTTGGCATTGCCATATGGCTGAAAAAGAAATATGAGAACTTCAGCTCTGTATTGCTGAGCGGCTCTATGACCATTATGTATTTCATAACCTTTGCGGCTTATAATTTATACGAACTATTGCCCCAGCCTGTGGCTTTTGGTTTGATGGTCGTATTTACGGTCTTCACGGTTGCGGCGGCCATAAGCTACAACAAGCAAGTGATTGCGCATATTGGATTGGTTGGGGCTTACGCTGTGCCTTTTCTTTTGAGCGATGGTTCAGGAAAAGTGATAGTGCTGTTCTCCTACATGACCATCATCAACATTGGAATACTGTTTATCGCTTTTAGGAAATACTGGAAACCACTCTATTATGCTTCTTTTTTGCTCTCATGGCTAATCTATCTGTCTTGGTTTCTGTTTAACTATGACAACGACACTCACTTCAGTATAGGGCTGAGCTTTCTTTCAATATTCTTTACCATCTTCTATGTAATGTTTCTTGCCTATAAACTGCTGCAGAAAGAGAAGTTTGATGTTTTCGATGTTGTTCTCTTGCTTGCCAATTCATTTATTTTTTATGGCTTAGGTTATAACATTTTCCAGAACAATGAATATACTGAGCAACTGCTGGGTGTTTTCACTCTTTGCAATGCTGCAATACATATATTCATAAGCGTAATAATTTATAAACAGAAGCTGGCCGACCGCAACTTATTTTATCTTGTTTCGGGTTTAGCACTGCTATTCATCACTATTGCTATTCCTGTGCAATTAGATGGCAATTGGGTGACCCTCATGTGGGCAGGCGAAGCCACTCTCATGTTTTGGATAGGACGAAAAAAACAGGTGAGCTTTTACGAAATACTTTCTTATGCATTGATATTGCTGGCTTTTTTCTGTATGGTCATCGACTGGTCGATAGTGTACAACTCATTTGGCACCGAGCTTGAAAGCGCTAGTGGAATTCCATTGTTCAATCTTAACTTCATGACATCGCTGCTTTGCATTGCTTCTTTTGGATACATCAACATGCTCAACGTCAATCCTAATTATCCTTCTGCTATCACAAAAAGGAAAGAATTGCTGCGCACATTTTCATTTATCATCCCAGGCATATTGCTTATCACTTTATATTTTTCATTTCGTTTGGAAATTGCTGCCTATTGGAATCAATTATACAATTCTACTTTTAAGGAAATAAAGCTGGCTGGTCACGATAGCCTTAAAATCTACAATTCAAATTTATCCTATTTCAGCATCATTTGGACACTGAACTATTCCTTATTGTTTTTCTCAATTCTATCCTTAGTCAACATCAAAAGAATTAAAAATCAGTTGTTGGGAAATATCAACCTAGGTCTAAATGTTTTGGTTTTGCTCGTATATCTAACTCAAGGTTTGTTTACTCTTAGCCTACTCAGGGACAACTTGCTTAATCCTTCTAATCCTGTGTATTTTAGTAGTGGGGCTTTTAATGTTATGATACGCTACGTCAGTTTTGTTTTTGTGGGCTCCTTGCTGTTTGCAATTTACAATTATATCCGCAGCGATTTTTTGAAATCCACAGCCATAAAACTGCACACGACTTTCGATTTAATGCTGCATATTTCGCTTGTTTGGATAATAAGCTCTGAATTGATAAACTGGATGGATATTATGCAGTCAACTCAATCCTACAAACTGGGCTTAAGCATCTTCTGGGGAGTATATTCCTTGTTCTTGATAGGGTTGGGGATTTGGAAAAAGAAAAAACACCTTCGCATTGGTGCTATCGTCTTATTCGGAGTGACTCTAATCAAACTCTTTATCTACGACATTGCCTATCTCGACACCATAGCCAAAACCATAGTGTTCGTCACCTTGGGCATATTGCTGCTTATCATCTCTTTCCTATACAATAAATATAAGAATATAATTTCAGACTGAGGGGAGGAAGTGTTAAGGTTAAGGTTAAGTTTTAAGTGTTAAGTTTTAAGTGTTAAGTTTTAAGTTGTTCATGCCTTTGTAAGGTTTTTGAGCGAGTCGTTCAGCATTTCGTTCAGAACCGACCCTATTGTTTACAGTGAAACAAGGGTCAGGTATAAGAACAGTATATGTCGTTCTTAGTTTGAATCTAATTTTATTTTCAATAATAGCGTTTGATGCCAAAATTAAACTTACTCCCCAAGTTTTACTTAAGACCAGGATAATTCATCTTCCCATCACTCTCGCCTCACCTTAACACTTAATACTTAAAACTTCTTCAACCTTTTTTTAAACACTTTTTCAAACTTCTCAAGCTTAGGTTGAATCACCATGCGACAGTAGCCTTGAAACTTATTGTTTTGATAATAATGTTGGTGTTCATCAGAGGCTCTATAGAAGGTAGTAAATTTGTTAACCTGAGTAACAATAGCTTGCTTGTAAACTTTTTCATCGTTCAGTTGCTTAACGATGCTGGTTGCGGCTGACTTTTGCTCATCGTTGCGGTAGAAAATAACCGAACGATACTGAGTGCCTACATCGGCTCCCTGTCGGTTTAGTTGAGTGGGGTCGTGCACAGTGAAGAAGACTTTCAATATCTCGTCAATGCTAGTGATACTGTTATCGAAAGTAATTTGTACCACTTCTGCATGTAGAGTACTTCCAGAACAAACATCCTCGTATGTAGGATTAATTGTTTTCCCTCCCGAAAAACCAGACTCAACGTTTAGCACACCCATCAAATTCTCATACACAGCTTCTACACACCAATAGCAACCACCACCTAAAGTAATAGTATCAATATTATTTCCTTGTGCTTCCGCATTCACCGAGTAGGGAGTAAAATCGAGCGCAACCGAATTCATGCAATATCGCTTGCCTGTGGGCTTGGGGCCATCATCGAACAAATGACCAAGATGCCCACCACATCGGCCACAAAGTGCTTCGGTGCGTTGCATTCCATAAGTGTTATCTCTTTGATAAACGACACTATTGTCACTCATTTGTTCAAAGAAACTGGGCCAACCACACGAACTTGCAAACTTTGCATCGGAACGAAACAAAGGATTGCCACATGCAGCACAATAATAAGTGCCTTTCCCAGTGAAATCCCAAAGTTTACCTGAAAAAGCCCTTTCAGTGCCCTTAAGTCTCGCCACCTCATATACATCAGGAGGCAAAACCTTCTTCCATTCGTCATTGCTGATATTTATCTTAGAAGTATCTTCATGTGAGTAATAAGGATTACTCGCTTTGCTATTTGTTGTGTCCATATTGGTTGAATTATTGATATTATTATAATTTGAAGTTTGCCCACACGAATGTAGAATTATTGTGCTACAAAGCAAAATCAAAGAAATGATTTTTTTTTCAAAAGGAATAGATGATTTATTTGTGAACATAAGGCTATTTATTACACTTCGATAACAATTGTCTAAGCAAATTGTTTGAAAAAATAATCTCAATATCAAGAGATAAGTGCCACATCTGCCTTTATCCTACAGCCTAAATAGCTAATGTATAATAATGAAAAATGATGCTTAACATATTTTATGAAGAAGTTAAAGTGTTTTTTTCTACTTTTGCACAATTAAAATTTAATGTCATGTTGGCTCACTCAGAAAAGTTTACAGGCGAAGGCTTAACCTACGACGATGTATTGCTTATACCTTCGTATAGCGAGGTATTACCTCGTGAGGTGAGCATTGCTTCACAGTTTACGCGTAACATTCAGATCAATATCCCTATTGTTTCCGCAGCAATGGACACAGTCACCGAATCGGCAATGGCAATTGCTATGGCTCAGGAAGGAGGCATTGGCGTACTGCACAAAAACACTAGCATTGAAAACCAAGCAAACGAAGTGCGCAAGGTTAAACGTGCCGAAAACGGTATGATTATCGATCCCGTTACCATTATTTCCACCTCAAAAGTAGAAGATGCTTTGGCATTAATGAAAGAACACAAGATTGGAGGAATACCCGTAGTTGATAAAAAAAATGCTTTGGTTGGCATAGTTACCAACCGTGATTTGCGCTTCGAACGTAACCTTGTACGACCAATTACAGAGGTTATGACTAAAAAAGTAATCACTACTACCGAATTCACCGACTTCGAAAAAGCTGCTGATATCCTACAGCAATATCGCATAGAGAAACTACCTGTAGTGGATCAAAACAAAAAGCTTATTGGTTTAATTACCTATAAAGATATCATTAAGATAAAATCCCGACCCAACTCATGCAAGGATACTCGAGGCAGGTTAAGAGTTGCAGCAGCAGTTGGCATCACATCCGATACTTTTGAACGGGTTGATGCACTAGTTGCCATGGGAGTTGATGCCATTGTTGTGGATACAGCACATGGTCACTCCAAAGGAGTTATCAACATGGTAACAGAAATCAAAAAGAAATACCCTCATATTGACATGGTGGTTGGGAACATAGCCACTTCTGAAGCAGCTATAGCCCTAGTTAAAGCAGGTGCCGATGCTGTTAAAGTCGGAATTGGTCCGGGTTCTATATGCACTACCCGCATCATTGCAGGAATAGGTATTCCACAATTATCTGCAATCTGGAATGTAGCAAAAGGATTAAAAGGTACAGGCGTTCCTATCATAGCCGATGGAGGCATTCGTTATACTGGCGATATTGTTAAAGCCCTTGCAGGTGGAGCACATTCTATCATGGCAGGTTCACTGTTTGCCGGTGTTGACGAATCACCAGGGGAAACCATTATTTTTGAAGGAAGAAAATTCAAAACATACCGTGGCATGGGTTCGATTGAAGCAATGCAACTAGGTTCAAAAGATCGATATTTCCAGGATGTTGAGGACGACATTAAAAAACTTGTTCCAGAAGGTATCGTTGGAAGAGTTCCTTACAAAGGTTCTCTTTCTGAAGTAATTCACCAAATGGTGGGTGGCCTAAGAGCTGGTATGGGCTACACAGGTTCGGCTAATATCGAAGAACTTCAAAAAGCAAAATTCATTAAAATCACGCAAGCAGGTGTTTCTGAAAGTCATCCTCATGACATCACTATCACCCGTGAAGCCCCCAATTATAGTAGATAACATTAAACATCCTAAACACAAAAACCATTAACAAATCGATATATATGAAACTTAGCATTAGAAACATTGTTGCCATTATCCTGATATTTGGAGCATCCCCTATCTTTTCGCAGAACAACGACCCAGTGATTCTCAGTATTGGAAAAGATAACATCAAAAAATCGGAATTTATCAATATTTACAAGAAAAATAACCAATCAACGGTAATCGATCAAAAATCATTAGATGAATATATGGAGTTATTTATCAACTTTAAGCTCAAAGTGATGGAAGCTCATGAACTTGGCTTAGATACCCTTACTTCGTTTATCAATGAATTGGAAGGCTATCGCAAACAATTAGCTCAACCCTATCTAGTTGACAAGGATGTTAGTGAAGGTTTGATGCAGGAAGCCTATTCCCGCATGAAAATGGATGTACGTGCAAGTCATATCCTGATAAAAACAAAGCCAGGCGCTACCCCAGCCGACACTTTAGCTACCTGGAAAAAGATTATGGATGTTCGCAAAAGATTAGTTGCAGGAGAAGACTTTAATAAAGTGGCTTCAGAAGTCTCTGATGATCCATCAGCAAAAGATCAGGCAGCAACTGAAAGCCGTCCATTTGCAAAAGGCAATGGTGGTGATTTAGGATATTTTACTGCTTTCGATATGGTTTATCCTTTCGAATGTGCCGCATATGAAACACCCAAAGGCGAAATCTCTATGCCCTTCAAAACTGATTATGGCTTCCATATGATTAAAGTTACTGATAAGAAAGAAGCTATGGGAAAAATACAGGTTGCTCATATCCTAGTATTAGTACCTACCGATTCTTCAAATGATTTTGTAAATCAAATGAAACTTCGCATCGACTCTGCCTATGCTAAAATAAAAGCAGGTGCAAAATGGGAAGATGTTGTTAACGAGTTTTCTGACGATAAAGGTTCTGCACCAAAAGGTGGTACTTTACCTTGGTTTGGTGTAAATCGCATGGTTCCCGATTTCATTGTGGCTATTTCTAAATTAAAAGAAAAAGGTGACATCTCTGCTCCTTTTAAGACACAATACGGCTGGCACATCATTAAGCTAATCGACCACAAACCCATTGGCTCATTTGATGATGTGAAGTCAGACATAAAAGTAAAGATCACTCGCGACCAACGTTCAAACAAATCAAAAGAATCTTTAGTGGCGAAAATAAAAGTGGAAGCTCAATTCAAGGAATTCCCAGGTGCTAAAGAATCATTCTACAAAGTAATTACCGATAGCATCTTCGTAAACAGATGGAAATTGGAAGAAGCAGCTACTTTAAAAGCTAATTTATTTAGCATTGGAGATAAAGTATATACTCAACCTGACTTCGCAAACTATATGTACAAGAATCAGGGCAAAAAAGGAGAAAGTATTGTTGAACAGGTAAACACAAGCTACAAATCATTTGTTGAAGACGCTTGTATTGCATGGGAAGACAATCACCTATCAGATAAATACCCGGAATTTAAAGCGCTCATGAAAGAATATCGTGAAGGCATCCTGTTATTTGACTTAACAGACCAAAAAGTATGGTCGAAAGCCATTAAAGATAGTATTGGCCTTGAAGGTTTTTATTCCAAGTACAAATCTCAATATATGTGGACCGATCGTATTGACGCTTCACTTTACACATGTGCCAATGAAGATATTGCAAAAAAAACACGTAAACTAGTTGAAAAAGCAGCGAAGAAGAATTTATCGGATAAAGATATTTCTGATGAGATCAACAAAAATGCTCCTAAAAACCTTAAAATTACTTCAGGCAAATATGCAAAAGCAGATAATGCAACTATCGACAAATTTCAATGGGAAGAAGGAATAAGTGAAAATATCAATCAAGATTCTTCAATTATCTTCATTAATATTCGTAAAATCTTAGGACCTGAACCAAAATCTTTAGTTGATGCTAAAGGATTAATAACAGCCGATTATCAGAATTATCTTGAAAAGGAATGGATAACTTTACTTCGATCGAAATATGCTATTATCGTAAACAAAGAAGTATTGAAAACTATTAAATAATCTTCAAAATCTGAAATATTTCTATCGACATATTATATTAGTATACATTGCTTTTCTGTCAATCACTTCGGCTTGTTCAACAAAAAAATCGAATGATGTAATTGCACGTGTAAACAATTCATCTCTTTATCGCTCCGATATTGAAGGGATTATTCCACAAGGAACTTCTGCCGTGGATAGTATATCTATAATTAAAAATTATATTCAGAGTTGGATTGAGCAAAGTTTATTTCTTCAGAATGCTGAGAGTACTCTCAGTAATTCGGAGATGGATTTTTCAAAGCAAATAGATGCTTATAAAAATTCACTGATAGCAAACAAATACGAAGAAAAACTTGTCTCTCAAAAACTTGACACTTTAATTACCGATAGGCAAATTGAAGACTATTTTTTGAAAAATCAAGCTAACTTTGAACTTAGAAGCAATATTGTGAGAGTTAATTTCGTTAAGCTAATGCTAAATTCTCCTATGAAAGCAAAAGCAAAGAATTTACTCACTCAAAGCAAAACAAAACAACAGAAACAAATAGCAGAAAAGTTTTTTAAAGAAAATGCCGTTAACTATTTTATTGATGATGAAACCTGGCTACTATTCGATGATATTCTGAAGGAAATACCCATTGTAACTTATAACAAAGAAGAGTATCTCAAGAATCATCCGATTATAGAAACAAGCGATTCTCTTTTCTACTACGTGGTTACTATAAAAGATTTTAAAAGCAAAGAAGGTACATCTCCACTCGATTTCGAAAAAGAAAACATTCGTCAAATCATTATTAGTAAACGTAAAACTGACATTATCAATAAGTATAGGAAGCAAATTTATCAACAAGCAGCAGAAAATAATAAAATTGAAATCTTTTAATTACTAATATACCAATCATAAATGAAACAACTAACAAAATACTTTAGCGTTCTTTGTATAATTGCTTTGCCTTTTAATCTTTTTTCGCAGGATAAAGTAATTGACCAAGTGGTTGCAGTAGTGGGGAGTAATAACATAAAACTATCCGATATAGAGATGCAATATTCCCAATATCAGTTGCAAAATCCCACAGAAGGTGGAGCAAGTGTTAAGTGTGAAATACTAGAGAATCTTTTATTCATGAAACTATTATTGCACCAAGCAGAGATTGATAGTTTAGTTGTTAAGGATGAAATGGTTCAAGATAGAATGAATAGAAACCTTAGGTATTTTATAAGTCAAATTGGATCGAAAGAAAAACTCGAAGAATATTACCATAAATCAATTGCTGAGATTAAAGAAGAGATGTATGATATGCTTAAGAAACAACTCTTATCAGAAATGATGCAAAACAAAATAACGGAGAAAATCACGATTACACCTAGTGAAGTTAAATTGTTTTACAAGAACATTAATCAGGATAGTCTTCCATTAGTTGAATCGGAATTTGAAATTGGGCAAATTGTGAAACAACCTTTGATTACAGAAGATGCAAAGACTATTGCTAAAGAAAAAATCTTAGGATTTTATGATAGAGTTAAAAAAGGAGAGAACTTTGCTGCATTAGCCACTTTATATTCAGATGATATTGAGTCGGCAAAAAAAGGAGGTGAATTGGGAATGTTCACTCGTGGTGAAATGCTTCCTGAATTTGAAGCTGCTGCTTTTACTTTAAAAGCTGTAAATGATGTGTCACCTGTCACAAAGACCAAAGAGGGATATCATGTGCTTCAATTGATTGAAAGAAGAGGGGAATATGTGAATGTTCGTCATATATTAATTCGTCCGAAAGTAACTGAAGAGGATTTGCAAAAAGCAAAGAATTCACTTGATAGCATTTATGCTTTAATTAATAATCCACTTAAATTTGAAGAAGCTGCTATTAAGTATTCTGATGATCCTAATAAGTATAATGGGGGTATGATGATAAATACGTATTCAGGTTCGACACGTTTTTTAGCCAAAGAAGTTGATCAAAGTGCCTTTTTTATTGTGGATAAACTTAAACAAGGAGAGTTTTCGAAGCCTGTACCTATGTTGACTGAGGACAGAAATCAAGCTTATAGGATTTTATATCTTAAAATAAGAACAAAACCTCATAAAGCAAACCTTGTTGAAGATTATGATAGGATTCAAACGGCTGCTCTTGAAAACAAAAAACAAAAAGCTATAGGTGATTGGATTAAAGAAAAAATTAATTTCACTTATGTTGCTATAAATGGAGATTATAAAAATTGTGTGTTTACTCATTCGTGGGTGAAATAAATTAAAAATGTTCGAAATATGAAATTATATTCAAATGACGTTGAAGCTATAGATGGTTTAAAAAATTCGTACAACATCTTTAGTAAAGAGGTCGCAAAAGTTATTATAGGGCAAGACAAAATAGTTCGTGATATTTTCATTTCAATTCTTTGTCGGAGCCATTGTCTTTTAATTGGGGTGCCTGGTCTTGCAAAAACCTTAATGATAAATACCATTGCAAGCGCATTAGATTTAAAATATAGCCGTATTCAGTTTACACCTGACTTAATGCCTTCGGACATCATAGGTACAGAAATTCTTGATGAGACTCGTAAGTTTAAATTTGTAAAGGGACCTGTATTTGCCAACATTATTCTGGCAGATGAAATTAACCGTACTCCTCCTAAAACTCAATCGGCACTTTTGGAAGCTATGCAAGAGAAAACCATAACGGTTTCGGGGTCTAAATATACTTTAGAGGAGCCTTTCTTTGTTCTTGCTACTCAAAACCCAATTGAACAAGAAGGAACCTACCCCCTACCTGAAGCTCAACTTGACCGTTTTATGTTTAGTTTGTGGCTTGATTATCCAACATTTGAGCAGGAACTTGAAATTGTTAAGACAACAACATCACAACAATTCCTTAGTCCTGAGATTGCTTTGCATAGAGATGATATTTTATATTTTCAGCAATTGATGCTTAAGATTCCTGTTCCTGAAGCAGTGTATCAATATGCTGTGAAATTGATTTCGATGACTCGTCCGGGGAATAGTAATTCGCATGCGTGGGCTAATGAATATATTTCGTGGGGCGCTGGTCCGAGAGCTTCACAGTTTTTAATATTGGGTGCAAAAAGTCATGCAGCAATTAAAGGTAAATATACTCCTGACATTGAAGATGTGAAAGCAGTTGCAACTGCTGTTCTTCAGCATCGTATTGTTCGTAACTATAAAGCAGAAGCTGAAAACATTTCGGTGAACAACATAGTTGAAGAACTCATGAAAAAAGATGCATTCTGAAGTCTCGATACGATTTAAGAACCTTCTATCGGCCCATGAGGCTTGCTTGTCATTATTTACATCTATAAAACAAGATTCATGCAGCTAAGTATTAAAAACATTTGTGTGTTTCTTTTAAAAACAGCACTTCTAACTTATAATTCATCGGAGAAGATGTTGGGTTGAGGGGCATTGCTTATATATAAAGAAAAATCAAAATAAATATTCCAATTTCAAATATCAAATCAAATAATAATATGAATAAAATATATGTTAGTTCTATTCTTTTAAGCCTTTTAAGTATGACCAATCTTTCATCTCAAAATATTAAATACCCTGAAACCAAAAAGGTTGAAACCCATGAGGGATATTTCAACACTAAAGTGATTGAAAACTATAGATGGTTGGAAGATGACAATTCGAAAGAGACTGCTGAGTGGGTTGAAGCACAAAATAAAGTGACAAACCAATATCTTAGCACGATTCCTTTTAGAAATGATATTAAAAAACGTCTTACTCAATTGTGGGATTATCCTAAATATGGTGTTCCGTTTAAGGCTGGGAATAAGTATTTTTATTATCTGAATAAAGGCACTCAAAACCAGAGTGTATTGTATATGCAGGAGAAATTATATGCTGAATCGAAAGTGGTTCTTGACCCTAATACTTTGTCGACTGATGGAACGGTTTCGTTGGGTGATATATCGGTTTCGCATGATGGAAAGTATTTAGCGTATTCTATTTCGAGGGCGGGTTCGGATTGGAGTGAGATTTATGTTAAAGAACTTGCCACGGGTTTAATGATGAAAGATGAACTTAAATGGGTGAAGTTTTCGGGGATTGCCTGGCTTGGGGATGGGTTTTATTATAGCAGTTACGATGCTCCTGAGAAAGGCAAAGAGCTTTCGAAGAAGAATGAATTTCATAAAGTTTATTATCATAAAATAAATACTAAGCAAAAGAGCGATAAGCTTATTTATGAGAATAAGGCTTTTCCGCTTCGCAACTATTCGGCACAAACCACAGAGGATGAAAGGTTTTTGATTATTTATGAAACTGAATCGACGAGTGGAAATTCGCTGTACTGTAAAGATATGATAAAGAAAGATAAGGATTTTCGATTAATCGCTAAGGGTTTTGAGAATGATTTTTCGGTGGTGGATAATATTGGAACAAAACTTCTTATCACAACCAACAAAAATGCTCCTCACAAGCAATTGGTGGTGGTTGATCCTTTGAAACCTGAAGCTGAATTTTGGAAAACTATTATTCCACAAAAGGAAGAAGTGTTGGAATCGATAGAATTGGTGAATGATAAGATTGTTGCTACTTATATGAGGGATGCATATAGTAAGGCATACATCTATACTTTTGATGGCAAACAAACTGGGGAGTTGAAACTGCCGGGAATTGGAACTCTTGGGGGCTTTAGTGGTAAGAAAAATGACAATACAGCTTTCTATTCGTTCACATCTTTTACTTTTCCAAATACTGTTTATAAATACGACATCACTTCAGGAATATCTGAAATTTATACGGAGTCGAAAATTAAGTTTAATGCTGATGATTATGTTACTGAGCAGTTGTTTTATCCTAGTAATGATCATATTAAAATTCCGATGTTTGTTGTGCATAAACGTAATATTGTTTTAGATGGGAATAATCCAACACTTCTATATGGTTATGGTGGTTTCAACATCAGTTTAACCCCTAATTTTAGTATTAGTCGTTTGCTTTTCCTCGAAAATGGGGGTATTTATGTGATGGCGAACATACGCGGGGGTGGTGAATATGGTGATGATTGGCATAAGGCTGGCACCAAACTCCATAAGCAGAATGTGTTTGACGATTTTATTGCGGCTGCCGAATATCTTATTAAAATGAATTATACTTCGCCAGAGAAACTTGCTATTTCGGGTGGGTCGAATGGAGGATTGCTTGTGGGTGCATGCATGACACAACGTCCTGATCTTTTTAAAGTGGCGCTTCCTGCTGTTGGGGTATTGGACATGTTGCATTATCAAAAATTCACCATTGGATGGGCTTGGAAAGAGGATTATGGGACTTTTGATGACGGAGAAGAAATGTTTAAATATCTCTACAATTACTCGCCTTTACACCATTTGAAAGAAAACGGGAAGTACCCTGCAACCCTTATTACCACTGGGGATCATGACGATAGAGTTGTTCCTGCGCATTCATTTAAATTTGCTGCTCGTTTGCAAGAATGCAATGCAAGTGAGAATCCTACTATAATTCGGATTGAAACAAATGCTGGACATGGTGCAGGAAAACCTACTTCGAAAGTGATAGATGAAATGACGGATGTGTGGTCGTTTGTGCTTTATAATCTTGGAATGAGTTTCGATAGTTCAACGATTACGGAAACTGAACTTGAGAAGAAAATAAGGCTTAATGCACCTTCATTATCATTGCCTCCACAAAAAACCGAAAAGAAAATAAAGGCTACGGAAGTCAATATACAAGCACAGCCGAAAGAATAAGATTTTTTTGAGTTAGTTTTTAAAAACCGGAGGGCTATTTTGATTTGTAAATGAGCCGTTAAGGTTTGTACAAGCGCTGTTTGGGTTTGTTCAAGTGCTGTTCGGGTTTGTACAAGCGCTGTTCGGGTTTGTACAAGCGCTGTTTGGGTTTGTTCAAGTGCTGTTTGGGTTTGTTCAAGTGCTGTTTGGGTTTTTACGTAGCCTGTTTGGGTTTTGTAGTAGACTGTTTGGGTTTTGTAGTAGACTGTTCGGGCTTTGTATTAGGCTGTTCAGGTTTGAATAAATGGGGGTAAGGATTTTAGCCATTGTTGTGCGAAATAAAACTGCCTGATGTTTTAATCTTGAAGCAATTTTCTGCGATTTAAGGGTGAAATTGTTACCGTTCAAATTGTGATTTTTGATATAAATCGCAAAAAGTTTAAATCAAAAATGATTTAGCGAAATTAAAATATCGAAACTTCATTAAGGCAAATTAAAACCTGTCAAAATGACATAATAGAAATGCTTAAAGGAGTCGATCGATAAAAAGGGTTCCCCATAAATGGTCAATTTCGTGCTGGCAAATAACGGCGGTAAAGCTGCTACCGGAGTAACCTTCCACAATTTCGATATGATGAGAACCGTCTAATAAATCATATTCAACAACAACAGAAGAATATCTTTTTGAAGTGCCATTGATGCCCGGAATTGACAGACAGCCATCGCCCGGGAAGTTAATTTGCTTGTTTGAATACAGTAGAATTCGGGGATTCAAATAGACTTCAAAAGGTTTTCCGGTTTTGTCGAGACGTTGCACCCAAATGATGTTGCGATTAATTCCTACTTGAGGGGCGGCGATACCAACACCTGGGTTGGCAGGATCGGTGACAGTTTTATACATTCTTTTTATGAGGCGCTGAAGGACAAGATTGTTTGAATCGGGCAAAACATAATGTGATACTCTACGGAGGCTAAGGGAATCGTTATAATCGAAAATGGTGAGCAAGCGCATTTTGGAGGTATCGGCCTGTTGCATTATAGTGTCAGTTTCTGCCGTGGTAAAACTAATGGTATCGATAGGGATTGTGGTTTCAATGGTGTCCTTTTTATTTGAACAGGAAAACACGCCTAATAAAACGAACAAAGCGAAATTTAAGATAAATAGGTTTTTCATTATGGAATAATTTTAGACAAAGATATGAAGAATTTGAAATGGTTGTATTTCAAATTCATTTTGATAAATAATTAATAGGGATTTCGCTGCAAACATCTTTAAATTCTTGAATAATCATTGCTGTTGCACCCCAAATGACGTGATGGTCAATAACAATAGCAGGAGTTTTAAAGCGAATTCCGCGGACCTTCATATATACTTTCTTGCTGTTAACTTCATTAAATAAATCGGCAAGTTTAACTTCAATAATTTGTTGAACTTCTAATTCATTAGGTTTAAAAATGGGTTGATGACGAATGCTTGCGATGACAGGGAGTACCCTAAAGCGACTTGGTGGAATAAAAAGTTCGGAGAGTTCGCCAAGAAGATTAGTGTCGTGAATTTCAACCCCTACTTCTTCAAAACATTCTCTTTTTGCAGTATGATAGAGGTCGGTATCATCAATTTCAAACTTGCCTCCGGGGAAACAAATTTGGTTGCTATGAACGCCATTATAAACTGGACGTTGAATGAGAATAGTATAAAGTTCGTTGTTTTTCGAGTAGATTAGGATCAAAACAGCACTTTTTTTAAACGAAATTGCATCTGCAAAAGATTTAATCCATTTAATTCGGAGTTTAGAAGACATTTTAAGATGTGAGTCATGACCGGGTAAATCAAGCTGTAAACGAGTGATTAAGGCATTGCTAAAGTTATTAATAATCATGTTATAGATATTATTTTAAGGTAAAATCATTTTTTTCTTGCACAGTAAAAATAAATGTTACAATTTTGCACGTTGTAAAGAAATAAAATAAATACTAACAAAAACAATTAAACGATGAAAAAAGTTATCAAATTTGCTGTTTTAATTTTAGCAGTAGTTGCATTTAACGCATGTAAAAACACTGGGAAACCAGAAGACGTAGCAGAAACCTTCTACAAACACTTAACAAAATTAGAGTATGATGAAGCTAAAGCTATCGGAACTGAAGCTACTGGCAAAATGCTTGACATGATGAAAAGCATGACAACTATGGGTGGTGACGAAGCTAAAAAACAAATGGAAGAAGCTAAAAAAGCTGAAATCAAAATCGAAGGCATGAAATGCGAAGTTAAAGAAGACAAAGCACTTTGTACATTCAAAGCAACCATCACAGGTAAAGATTCAAAAGAAGAAAAATTAGACCTGATTAAAAAAGATGGCAAATGGTTAGTTGATATGAAAAAAGAAGACTCAATGGGTGGTGGTGCAACAACTCCAGAAACTCCTGCTGATTCAACTGCTACGACTACACCTGAAGTAAAATAATTTATTTTTGGACACAAGACTGCCTTGAAAAGAATTTTCATTGTTGTTCTTATTTTAATAGTGTCTTCAATTATGTTCTTGTTCATCTACGATCTTCGTAGCGAACAAGAACATTTTTTTTCTACCTATTGCTTCACCCCATCAGAAATTGATTCGATAGAGGATGGGGATATTATATTGCGGCACGGCTTTGGTTTTGTAAGCGATATGATTGTTAAAACCCTAAAAGAAAAGTATAGTCTATCGCATTGCGCTATCATTTGTAAAAGACCTGACAAGATTAGCGTTATTCATTCAGTATCTCAATCATTAACATCAAAAGACGGTGTTCAAGAGCAGGATTTAAAAGATTTCATAAGAGATAGCCAGGAAAATTCCATCATAGTGGTTAGGTATATAAACAATCACTCTAAAAAGAATTCTGCTATTTCAGAAAAAGCAAGATATTATTTGCGAAAAAACATTGCTTTTGACAATGCATTTGATATAAAAGATAGTTCAAGTATATATTGTTCTGAACTCATTTGGCTAGTAATTAAAAATGAATTTAACGATGATATATTCGACTTGAAGACTTCCAATGCCAAGGATATTCAGAAGTTAAAATACTTTTTCGATTCACCTCGTTTCCGCCAAATAATAAATCATCAGAACAAAATAAAATAATTTTTTCTTTTTGATTGAATTTTAATCTTACATTTGTAAGGAATAAGTTTTCGATTTATTATGGTAAAAGAAAAGACAAAAAAAGCTGAAAGTCCCGATGAAACATCTGATGTTCTCAAAGATCTAATACTTCATAATGATGATGTACACACTTTTGATTTTGTAATAGACGCTCTGATTAAAATATGTAAACACACCCTAGAACAAGCAGAGCAATGCTCCATTATTGTTCATTATAAAGGGAAATGTGCTGTTAAGAGTGGCAGTTTAATACTTTTAAAAACTTATGGCAACAGACTGGCTAAACTTGGATTAACCGTTACAATAGAATAAAAAAATATGTCTTGGCTATTAATCATCACATTGATTGTTGTTGGATTGCTCATGCTAATCCTCGAAATCTTAGTTGTTCCTGGTTTTATTTTGGGGATAGCAGGTTTTGGATTGCTTGTTTTCGGCATCTATAATTCCTATTTCCATTACGGTCTTTTTGCAGGAAATATCACCCTAATGGCTACACTAATTTTCACGGTTATATTATTGGTGCTAACTTTACGTTCTAAAACATGGAACAAACTTAAGTTGAAGACTCAGAATACGGGGAGAGTTAACGAAATTGATGAAAACATTGTGAAGTCAGGAGATATTGGTCTAAGCATTTCACGATTGGCACCTTCAGGTAAGGCTGAATTTAAGAATGAATTCTTCGAAGTTCGCACTTTCGGTGAGTTTATTGATCAGAATAAAGAAATTGAAATCATCAAAATATCAGAAAATAAAATTTACGTTAAACTTAAAAACTAAAAACAATGAATGAACAAGTTGGAATTTTAATCGCCATTGGCGTTGGAGCAATATTTGCTTTATGGATTATCTTTTATTTTATTCCTGTAGGACTATGGTTTAATGCCCTTTTATCAGATGTAAGAATCTCATTATTACAACTGGTAGTTATGCGTTGGCGTAAAGTTCCCCCTCAGGTTATTGTTCGAAATATGATTACTTCTCACAAAGCCGGTCTGGCATTGAGCAGAAATGATTTGGAAACCCATTTTCTTGCCGGAGGAAGAATTGATTTAGTTGTTAGAGCTCTTATCTCTGCCGATAAGGCAAACATCCCTCTCGATTTTAAAACAGCCACCGCCATTGACCTAGCAGGCAGAGATGTTTTTGAAGCCGTGCAAATGTCGGTAAATCCTAAAGTAATCAACACTCCTCCTGTTGCAGCCGTTGCAAAGGATGGGATACAGCTAACAGCAACTGCAAAAGTTACTGTTAGAACTAACATCAAACAATTGGTTGGAGGTGCTGGAGAAGAAACAGTGCTTGCAAGAGTTGGAGAAGGTATTGTTACTGCTATTGGATCTGCTAACTCTCACAAATTAGTGCTTGAAAACCCTGATTCTATTTCAAAAGTTGTATTAGCAAAAGGATTAGATTCTGGAACTGCATATGAAATTCTATCTATTGATATTGCAGATGTTGATGTTGGTAAAAACATTGGTGCTATGTTACAAATCGATCAGGCAAATGCTGATAAGAATATTGCTCAAGCTAAAGCTGAAGAACGCCGTGCAATGGCCGTGGCCCTTGAACAGGAAATGAAAGCTAAAGCACAGGAAGCTCGTGCTAAAGTTATTGAAGCAGAAGCAGAAATCCCTAAGGCATTAGCTGAAGCATTCAGAAATGGCAATTTTGGTGTGATGGATTATTATAAACTCGAGAACATTAAAGCTGATACAAATATGAGACAATCTATCAGTATTCCCGATACGAAGAAACCTTCAGAAGATGCTCCATTACAAAAATAAAAACAGTAAATATTAAAAATAAAAAACCGCATCAAGTGCGGTTTTTTATTTTTATAATCATCCCTGTTTTTAATCCTTTCTAATCATCAGGGCAATATTTTCAACATGATGTGTATGTGGAAACATATCCACAGGCTGCACACATTTCAAGGAATATTTTTCTGAAAGCAACAATAAATCTCTAGCTTGGGTAGCAGGATTACAGCTAACATAGACAATCTTTGCGGGTAATAGTTTCAAAATTTGAAGCACAACTTTCTCATGCATCCCAGCCCGAGGTGGATCAGTAATAATTACATCAGGCATACCATAAATAGAAACAAATTCATCGGTAAAAACTTTCGCAAGATCGCCCGATACAAAACTTGTATTGTCTGCTCCATTTAACTTTGCATTCATGCGGGCATCTTCAACAGCTGTATCAACATACTCTACTCCTACTACTTTTGCCACATGTTTAGCAACAAAAACAGCAATAGAGCCAGTTCCGGTATATAAATCATAAACATTTTCATCCCCTTTAAAATCGGCGAATTCCAACACTTTCGAATATAATTGTAATGCCTGATAACTGTTAGTTTGAAAGAAAGAAACCGGACTAATACGATATTCAGATTCACCTAAATACTCCGTTAGGAATTCCTTTCCGGAAAACAAATTAACCTTTAAATCAGAAATGGTATCATTGAGTTTTTCATTAATAACCCACCACAGGGAACTTATTTGTGGAAACTCAACTTTTAATAAACTTAAGAATTCTTTTATTTCATCTTCCTTGTTTTCGCCAAAAACCATTATCACCATCAATTCTCCAGAAATGGTATTGCGAATGAGAATATTTCTTAAAAATCCAGAATGTAATCGAGTATTATAAAATGAAAACTCGTGGTCAATTGCATATTTTTTCACCCATAATCTAATAACATTAGAGGGTTCCGCCTGCAAATGACAATTTTTAATATCCAAAACTTTATCAAAATATTTCGGAATATGAAAACCCAAAGCCGGCTGTCCTACAAATGTACTATCTGAATGAATTTCTTCAGGAAGGAGCCAACGATGAGCCGAAAAAGTATATTCGAGTTTGTTTCTGTATTCGAAAACTTTCTCACAACCAATGATAGGATGAGTGATTTCAGGGTTGACATTCCCGATACGTTCAATATTATCAGTAACCTGTTGTTGTTTAAATTTAAGTTGGGCCACATAACTAAGATGTTGCCACTTACAGCCGCCACAAACTCCGAAATGTTCGCATCGAGGTTCGACTCTATCAGAAGATTTTTCCTTTATTGCTAATATCTGAGCTTCGGCAAAACTCTTTTTCGATTTAATAATTTTAATATCAACGATATCACCGGGGGCAGCAAAAGGAATAAACACAACTCTCTCATCAACTCGAGCAATAGCATTCCCTTCAGCTCCTGCAGCAGTGACCAAAACGTCGTTTATAATTTCAGGTTCTCTGTATTTTTTTTTATGTCTCATTCTGTTGGCAAAAATACACATTAAAGCCAGTATTTGAGCCAGCATAATACTCATTTCTGCTTTGGGCAGTCATCAAGCTTCAATTTAAACAATAATTTCTGAAGCCTCTGAATAGAAAATTTAATAGAGTAAGCTTTCAGCAAGCATAATTCAAAGCCAAAGCATGGCCATAAATAATTATAATTCAAATTATTATTAGAAATCTCATCCTGAAATATTGTAAAAAGTCATCTTTATGACTTTTGTTATCGTCATAATCCTTACTTTTGAAAAAAATCAGAAACATGATTAAATTTACTTCTAATGATATAGTGCAATTATCCCAAAGAGGGATATCGCCCGAAACTGTTGAAGACCAAATTCAACATCTAATTAAGGGATTCCCCTATGTTTTACTGCATTCAGCGGCCACGCTGAATAGTGGTATAATAAAAATGGACGAAACCAAAGCAATGCATTATGTTGCTTGTTATGAGGTTTACAAACCCATTTGTCAGTTTACTAAGTTTGTGCCTGCTTCAGGTGCAGCTAGCCGTATGTTTAAGCATCTTTTCAATTATCTGGAAACTTATAAAACTCAAGAATCCGAGGCTGAGCAATTGCTTGCCGATAATTCTATTGGCTCGGTTTCATATTTCCTTCAGCATATTGCTGAATTCGCATTTTTCCCTGCACTCGACCGAGCTCTGTCTATTAAAGGTCTTGATTTGATGCAATTATTCTACGAGAAGAAATACCATATCATTATTGAGTTTCTGCTTACAGAAAATGGATTAAATTATGCCAATTTGCCAAAAGGATTGCTGTTGTTTCATAAAGGAATGCCTACTTCTCGAACTGCCTTAGAAGAACATCTTGTGGAAGGAGCTTGTCATTCGGAAAATTCAAATGGGGATGTATATATTCATTTTACTGTTTCGCCTGAGCACGAAGACGAATTCATTAAACTTGTTGAGAATAAAAAGACTTATTACGAAAACACGCTTAATGTCCAATATCATGTCAGCTTTTCCCAACAAAAACTTTCCACCGACACCGTTGCAATTGACGAATCTAATCAAATTTTCAGGGAAAAAGATGGCAGTATACACTTTCGGCCCGGTGGGCATGGCGCTTTAATCGAAAATCTGAATGACCTTAAAGGTGACATCATTTTCATCAAGAATATTGACAACATTATCTCAGATAATCTTCGCGAAACTACATGTTTGTATAAAAAAGCCATGGCTGGTTTGCTTTTAGATATCCGAAATAAACAATATGAATATCTTCTACTTTTGGAAAAAGATACTATTACCGCTGACGAGCTCAATGAAATTTCAGATTTCGTCACTAGTGAGATACAAACTCCACTGCCTAAAGGCTATGAGCAATACTCTTTAGCTAAACAACAAAAGAAATTGCACGAAATTCTTTATCGTCCAATGAGGATATGTGGTATGGTAAAGAATGTGGGGGAACCCGGGGGTGGCCCCTTTTATGTTGAAGACAAGTCGGGGGTAAGTTTGCAAATTGTTGAATCTTCGCAAATTGATTTAAGCAATCCCGACCAAAAGAAAATTTTCGATTCGGCAACTCATTTCAATCCGGTTGATTTGGTTTGTAGTGTGAGGGATCATAATGCTCAGCCTTTCGACTTAAGGCAGTTTACTAACCCCGAAACAGGCTTTATTTCAAACAAATCAAAAGATGGGCGAAACCTGAAAGCTCTTGAACTACCAGGATTGTGGAATGGGGCAATGGATAAATGGATTACGCTCTTCGTCGAAACTCCTCTGATAACTTTTAATCCTGTTAAAACCATCAACGATTTACTTAGGGAAACCCATTTATAAGGCAAGGAAAATGATGTAAGATCAAGAATAAAGGATTTTGGATCTTAGAATTAAACGGATAGTTAGCGGATTCTTACAAAAACATAAAAAGTCTTGACACAGATTCACTGATTAAAGCGATGTGATTCGTAAATTATAAACCACTTAAACATTTAAACTTCAGAGCATAATTACAATTTACTTTCATCTATCCCCATAATATCTAATCTTATTTTTCTAATGAAATTTCTCATAAAACATCGTTTTGCTCTTGCTATCATCATAGTTATTATTACTTTTTTCATTATTGCGCCCATTGTTCTGCCAAGATATAGCACTAGGCTGTTGATGATTTCGCTTCTTATGCTGGTGGAATTGTATTGTTGGATTATCATCAAGAAAGGATTCCCTAAACTTTTCAATAAGAAGCTGCTGAATGCCGTGGTTTTTATTGGATTCTGGCTTCCTTTATTTAGCATCCTGGTTTTTGTAATTGTGGCTTTGTTTCATCCCATTCATTATTGGACTCCGCCGATTTTCGTATATGTTTTTGGAGCCCTAATTACTTATTATACAGCTAAACTCATATTCTTGGTTTTCTTATTGATCTCTGAAATCGTTTTCTTTTTCACTATAATATTCAAATGGATTTTCAAGCAAGACATCTTTCTTCATAATCGTTTTCGTCGACCATTTATTAAGGTTGGATTCGTTCTAGGAATGATACTATTTGGTTTAATAATACTGGGAAATTTCCTTTGGGTTTACGATTTCAAGGTGCATGAGGTGGAACTTTCTTTTACGAATCTCCCAAAAGAATTTGATGGATTGAAAATAGTGCAAATTTCGGATGTGCATTTGGGTAGTATGTTAAGCGATAAACCTATGAATAAGGCCTTACAAATCATTGACTCACTCCACCCCGATTTAATTTTCTTTACGGGGGATTTAGTGAATAATTACAGTGGTGAGGCCTATCGTTTCGAAAACATTTTAAGTAAATTTAAGGCTCCTATGGGCGTTTTTTCTATTCTGGGAAACCACGATTATGGTGATTATATCCCTTGGGACAGCCCTGAAGCAAAAGTAAAAAACCTTAAGGACTTGGTTGATTTTCAGAAAAAAATTGGCTGGAATTTATTATTAAACCAACATCAAATCATCCAAAAAGACAGTTCTGAAATTGCCATTATCGGCATCGAAAACTGGAGCATTAGCAATCATTTCCCAAGAAAAGGGGATATTAATAAGGCTTCGATGCATACCGACAGCATCCCCTTCAAACTTTTGCTATCGCACGACCCTACCGCATGGGGGCCGCATATTACGGTGGCTAATAAAATCGATATTACCTTTTCAGGGCACACCCATGGAATGCAATTTGGCATCGAAACCAAGAGTTTTCGGTGGAGTCCGGCCGCATGGATTTATACGCATTGGGCAGGCATCGCTGAACGAGATGACGCTGCGGCTAATAAACAATATCTATACGTAAATGCTGGCCTAGGATGCATTGGAATCCCCTCAAGAGTGGGTATTTATCCGGAAATTACTTTGTTTGTTTTGAAGCATAAATGAGAATAGTCGGCAATCGGCAATCCTCAGTCGACAATCGGCAAGCTACAGACTAAAAGTCTTCAGCCTTCAGCTTTATTTCAGAAACCTAATCAGAAGCACTTCAGCAGTGAAAAACAAAAGACAGAAAACCACAAAGATTTTCCACAATTTCAAGCCTTGTTGCTGGCTGAGCATTTCTTTTGTTATGGATTTATTACCCACATTAAGCACTTGATAGTTAGGGAGATTACTATTCTTAATTAAGGTGTTCAATTCGTCAGGCGAATACACAGCCCTATCCGATTCCATTCGATTATAATTAAACGAAACTCCCGTAATGTTTTTGCCTTCAGTCGTAATTAAATAATTCCCTGCCTCGGGCAGTTGCTGTTGCAAAAGAATCTGAAAATTATTTTCAACATTTCGATAAGTTGGCACCATTTCGAAATTGCCTACTGCGCTTTTTAGCTTTATATTCATGTCGCCCGAAAGATTAAAGTTATTTATTTCAATAACATTATCGTCGCCCATCACTTTAAACAGACTTGAATTAGGTAAACTCAAAAATGCCATCTTCAAAAGGGTTGGCACCCATATAGCATGCTCGAAAAACGATGTCCAAGCCTTATCTACCGGAGTAGTAAACAAATAAAGTTTCCCTTTCCCTATGCTTTGCGAAGCAATAAAGATGTCCCCATTATTCAATTTCACGAGGGGTTCAAGCATCGATGAATTTTGTTTCTTAAAAATATAATGACTGTTCACTAATGGCAAATCAATATTTTCGGGAAGCTTTTCGAAAACATCGTGATAAATCGAATGCAGCAGATTTATTTCTGAAGCCTTTGCATTAATAGTATCGATTCCTTCGTAGGGCGTCGACCCAATAGAACTTAGGAAATCTTTATATCCATCAGAACCCATATCTTCACCAGGAAACACACTTAATGAACCTCCGTTTTCCACAAACTTAATCAACTCATCGCTCAAACCATCCTGAATCTTCGTTAGGCCATTAAGAATCACCAAGCGATAGTTTTTCAGACCCGAATAATCAATATTTCCTACTGCATTATTCACTAAACGAAACATAGTATCATTAAGAAACAACTTCGAAATATAAGGGTTTTCCTGATTCTGATTAATTACTAAAATGGGTATCTGAGGTTCGATGTTGAACGAAAAATAAAACTTATCGTCATAAATAATAGGATAATCAGAAATCTCAATTTCGCCTAATTGTATATAATTAATGTCGGGCATAAACCTCAACGCTATTTCAGTCGACTCGCCGGCTTTCAAATCGAAACTTGCCAGGGCTTTCTGAAGTTTATTCACCGTAAGTTTTAAGGGAACTTTTTCAACATCAACAACCGATGCATTGCGAATGCGACACAGCATCTGAATGGGCTGTCCCTTCTGAATTACAGGACTATACATCCAGCAACTGTCGATATAAATATTATTAATTTGTTTCGATTGTATGGGTATGAGTGAAGCAAAAAGCGAAGTATCGCGTTTAAAATCGGAAAAATTCGTGGAGTTTTTCTGAAAATCAGACAGCACATACATCAATTTATTGCTTGCCTTAGCTTCCTGAAAGCTCGATATTTGTTTATTAATGTCGGCCGAAAGTTTTTTAGTGGCAGGGGAAATCTTAATTTGGGTCAGAAACTCAAGAAATTCGTCGCGGTTAACCCAACGTTGATGTTTCAACTCGAAATCATTGGTTAGCAGTTGAAAAACATCGGAAGGATCATATTGCATGGCAATTTCGCGGGCCTTATTCACAGCATCGTTCAGCAAACTACCATTGAGGGAAGCGGCCTCCATACTAAAGGAATTGTCGACATATACATTCACATGGTTTTTACTGTACAAAACCTTGGTGCTAGCCGAAAAATAAGGCTGAGCAAATGCCAAAACCAGACAGGTAATAGCCAACAAACGAGCAATAAGAATGAGCAACTGCTTAAGTTGCGAATGTTTTTTGGTTTCCTGATGAAGTTCTTTCAAATAACTCAGATTCGAAAAATATACAATTTTATACCTTCTGAAATTATATAAATGAACTATAATGGGGATGCTTAGCGCAAAAAAACCAAATAAAAAAAGCGGATTAAGAAAATGCATATATGAGTTTAGAGAATTTAAACGTGCAAAGTTAGTATTTATTCAGAAACTATGAGAAGAGGGGGGAAATTTGGAAAGGGGTTTAGGGGTTTAGGCCTTTAGGAGGAAGACTCAAATTTCAAATTCCAAGACCCAAGGAGGCATTTAGACTATTAGACTTTTAGCTTTTTGGAATTTTATTTAATTGGGAAAACCTACCAGGTTTTGAAAACCTCTTAGGTTTTGGTTCTAATTATGTCCTTAGTGAATATATAGGTACCTATAGATTAATAGACTTTTGGCAAGACCCAAGACCCAAATTTCAAATTCCAAGACCCAAGAGGGGAAGCCGTATATTTGAAGCGGTATTGCAAGGAGAAGCCTTCATTTTGAAACGTCATTGCGAGGAACTGACCTGCCCAACAGGCAGGGAAGCACGAAGCAATCTCAAGGCCCAAGAGCTGGTTATACTTTTTTGAAGGGAAAAATAGAACGCTGATGACGCTGATTTATTATGATTTAATTGCTGATTTACTCTTGCTAAAATGGGATAAAATTAAATTCGCTAATTACAATAGATGCAGCAAGAGCCCAAATAATGAATTTATTCTTTGAAAAACAATTACCCGATAAGGCAAATCCTTTTAAGTTAGAAACTAAGCCAAAAGATTTGTCAAATTCAAAATTTGACAAATCTCAGCCCCATTTTTTTGTAAAATCAACTCTTTTAATTGAGACGAAAATCATTTCCTTTGAGACGAAAATCATTTTCCTTGAACCGGAAATCATTTTCCTTGAATCTGAAATCATTTCCTTTGAACCGGAAATCATTTCCTTTGAACCGGAAATCATTTCCTTTGAGACGGAAATCATTTCCTTTGAGACGGAAATCATTTCCCTTGAACCGGAAATAATTTCCCTTGAATTTTTTGTTATTCCCGACGAGGCGGTAATCATTTTCCTTGAGCCGGAAATAATTTCCGATGAGGCTGGAATAATTTCCCTTGAGTCTTGATTTACTCTAGGTGAGACGGAAATCATTTCCTTTGAGACGAAAATCATTTTCTTTGAACCGGAAATCATTTCCTTTGAACCTTGAAGTCCTTCCTTTGAGTTTGCTGTTGTTCCCGATGAGGCGGAAATCATTTCCTTTGAATCTTGAGCTCCTTCCTTTGAGTTTGCTGTTGTTCCCGATGAGGCGGAAATCATTTCCTTTGAATCTTGAGCTCCTTCCTTTGAGTTTGTTGTTGTTCCCGATGAGGCTGAAATCATATCCTTTGAATCTTGAGCTCCTTCCTTTGAGTTTGCTGTTGT
>CAIXTV010000009.1 GCA_903922465.1 uncultured bacterium | reverse complement strand
ATAGTTGCAGATACACCATGTTCGTTTGCTTCTTTAATGATTCGAAGCTTCTCTTCTTTGGTAAATGTTCGTTTTTTCATCATCATAAAATTACAGATTTTTATCTATAATCATGTCTGATTATTTTGGGGGCTAATACAAACCTAAATGATGTTAATACGTAAATATTTAAAAAACAAATTCAGTGTAGGTAGTTTCATTTTCTAGCTTGTATTTGGTGTAAAATAGAAATCTTTAAATTAGAAAGCACTAAAGGTAAATAAAACCAAAGAATTCTTATGACCAAAATTGAAACCAAGGTATCTTATATTATAGGATACAGACAATCATCTAATGATAGGATTTTAGGATTGACATTTGTTTTGAAATGGCTTAAATATTGCTTCCCGGAGCTAGAAGTAATATTAGTTGAACAGGATGAAATCAGTAAAATAGATTTTAAATTGCCATCGAATTGTAAAAAGCATTTTATTTACAATCCGGGTTTATATAATCGTTGTTGGGGATTTAATGTGGGTGCTAAGTTGTCAAATAAAGAGTTATTGGCATTTGCAGATTCAGATATGTTTATGAGTAAGAATGACTATTTGTCAAGTTTTGAGGTATGTGAGCTTTTTGAAGTGGTGAATCCAAATGGGGTGAAAACAACAAACGTAGTTAACGTGAACATGGAAAATTTGACTTTTGAAGAAAAAAATCAAAAAAATCTATGGACCATTGCTGCAGGATTACTATTCATGCAAAGATTTGCATTCGATAAAATTGGTGGATGGGATGAACGTTTTGAAGGTTGGGGTGGTGAAGATAATGAGATGTCGCATGTAATAATGAATTCTCTAAGTACTAAAACTTTCAATTTTAATCTTTATCATATAGATCATGCAAGAAGCATTTTCGATGGCAACAATCAACCCCAATATATAGTTAACAAGAATATTGCAGAAGAAACAAGCACTCTAGATGGAGAAGGGCTAAAAAAATATGTTCAGCATCGATCTCAATTCATAATAGGTGATGAGAAGAAATATAAAAACAAGGATATAAAAGGTTTTAAAAAAGAATGTCATTTTGTAGTGGCAGTTACTACCTATAATCGGAAATTGTTTTTACAAGAATTTTTAGAGAGTTGGATAAAAACAAGAGATGAAAACGCAAAATGGACATTGATTATCGCTGACGATGGATCTATAGATGATACACTTGAATTCGTTGACAACCTGACCATAAAGAATACGGAGATTATTTTTATTAAAAACAATAGAAACGGGATAGCATATCAATTTAATACAATTGTTTATGCGTTATCAAAATTAAAATTTGATGTGTGTTTTAAATGCGATGATGACATACTGTTTAAGAAGCAAGGCTGGGACATTCTTTATTATGAAGTCATCAATCGAACCGGATATGATCATTTATGTTTTTATGATACTGGATGGGAGCCACAAAAGAATTTAGAAATTTCAATAAAAAGAGGGGAATTAATCTGTCATTGTCAATCAGAAGATATTCAAGGTTGTTTTTTTACATTAACTCCTGCGGTTATAGAAAAAGTAGGCTATATGGATATTCAAAATTTCGGATTCAGGGGCTTAGAACATGTTGATTATACTTTTAGGTGCTGTAGGTCGGGATTCAATGTACTTGTAAATCCTTTCGATGTTGTTGCAAGTAATGATTATATTCTTGCCAGAAAAGATGACTATATACCGTCCATACCTTATAAAATATCAATCCTACTTAACGACGATGAAACAATAAGGATAAAAGAAAATATTCTAAAATTAGAACGAACATTTATTCCTCGAAACGAAATGGAACTTGATATAAAAGAACTATTTAGTTTAGAGAATCCAGAAACAGAAAAATTATCCATTACAGATAAAAAATATGCAAATTCAAAAATAGTTACCAATAGAGGAGTTGTCGGGTTTTTAGGCAGCTTATATAAGAAGGTTTATAATGTTTTTGTTAGATATAATCTGTTCATTTTTATTAAGCTCCATAAAAAAGTTGCAAATGCATTCATTGTTATAGGGAACGATTTGAAAAATATAGACAAGCAATGAAAACTTTATTACAATATGCAATTGGAGGGCCAGCTTACAATTGTACTAAAAATGATAAAAAATGATTGTAACAAAAGGATAAGGACTTGCAACAAAAGGATTCGAATTAATTGTAAATGAAGACCGATTATTTTAAAACACCTACATCCATACTTTGTTAGATGACTAAACCGATACAGCTACTATTGAATATAGCAAGCAAAGCAATTACTCATATCTATAAGTTGCTGAATAAAATAACTAATATAATAAAACTTAATGGAGGCGTAATGCAGACCATAATAAAAACAGCACTATTACTCATGAAGGAAGGAGGCATACGTCGTGTTTTTTTTCATTTAAAAAAGCATTCATCTGATGAGAAAACTTCTATTTATAGCTACAATATTGATGATGCAAACAAACTTGATTTGACGTCACCTATTTTTTCTAAGATTAAGCCTTTGAAAATTGATAGAAATAAGAAATCCGTTCTCTTTGATATGTTGTTTTGTCAAGGTGGTTTTCATGGAGGTGGAGAATATGGCAAGGCTGTTTTTGGGGACCTTGTTAGCAAAGTAAATTTGCGAAATGATTTTGTTATTTATGTTGGAATGAACCCAAAATCTTCTATAGATGAATCTATCTTGAACTTATGTCAAAACAACCTTCATTGCATTCGATTTGTATATGTAGAAAATAGTAATGATATCAGAAGATTGGTCAATACAGATGTGTTTGATGTTTTTTTCGCACCTGCATTAGTTGTGTATTCACAAGGGTATCAATATTTGAAAACTGCAGGAAAAGAACTGGGTTTCCATTGCTCTAAAACACGAATTGTTGGCACATTGCATGATATTAGGGATTTTGAAATGGCTATGGATTATGCTAATATTTATAATTTCAGAAAAGCAATTGGATGCAAATTCGAGAACAAACTAAATTCTCGAAAATTGCAGTACACCCTAAAATCATTTGATGAACGTGCAAATAAGCTTCAAAAAATGTATCAAAATATTATTGAAAATGAATCTGTAAGCAGTATTATCACGGTATCTGAATATTCACTTAAAAGTTTCAAAGAAAATCTTGAATTTAAAAATGAAATAGCATCAAAAATAAGTGTTTTATATTCCTGCATGAAACATAGGTCTGTACCTGTTGCATTTAGTCCCAAGGGTTATGATTTTGAAACAATAAAGTATTTCTTGTCAATTAATCTGGGCAGGATTGAAAAAAATGGGTCGGCTATCGCTAAAGCTATTGATGAATTGTTTTCTGAAAATATGTTCCCAGAACACTATTATGCAGTTTTAACTGGCCTTGATAGTCTAGCCCAATTAGATATCGATATTAAAAATAAAGACAGGTTTATAATTTTAGGATTCATTTCGCCTGAAAATTTAGAATATTTATATAGCAACGCAGCATGTTTAATTTATGCATCATTAAGCGAAGGATTTGGATATCCTCCAATCGAGGCTATGAGTTACAATATCCCTAGTGTTGTATCTCAAATAAGTGCTATCCCAGAGATTTGTAAAGAAGCGGCAATTTATTGTGATCCATACAATTTAACATCCATAAAAGCCGCAATTGTTGAATGCATAAATAATCCACCATCAAATGAGATATTGGATAACAGATATGATTTGATAACCGAAAGACAAATCACAGATCTTAATAAGCTTATTGATATTATTTTAAACTAAGAATAATTCGATAGCAATTATAAGTAAAAATTTCCATTGTAAACAACAAGAGTAAAAGCAACCATTTCAGTAAATAAAAAATTTGAAAATGCCAAAAGTATCAGTAATTGTTCCTGTTTATAATGTTGAAGAATATTTGGAAGAATGTCTCGATTCTATCATCAATCAAACCCTTAAAGATATAGAAATCATATGTGTGAATGATGGTTCAACTGATGGCTCAAAAACTATTTTAGAAACCTATCAAAAAAAAGACCCGCGGATAAAAATTATAACTAAAGAAAATGGTGGATTAGGAATGGCTAGGAATGTGGGGATGAAAGAGGCCCAAGGAGATTACTTAGGGTTCGTTGATAGTGATGATTGGATAGACGTCAAAATGTTTGAAGTTTTGTATGACTTGGCTAAAAAATTTGACACTGATATTACTTTATGCAATTTACAAGTTTTTAATCAAGTCACTGGCCTGTTCTCTCAACCCGAATGGTTTCAATTACCCATTAATTCGAACTACGAAGGCTTATGCTTTAGTTGGGAGGAAATTATTGAAGTTGGCTTTGAAATTTTCCCTGGTTCTGTAAATAAAATATATAAACAAGATTTTTTACTTAAAAACAGTTTGGAGTTCCCAACAAATATCTATTATGAAGATGTTTTATTCACGTTTAGTTGTTTAATCGCTGCAAGAAAAATAAACTTCACAAGAAATCCATTTTACACTTACCGTTACTTTAGGGCAGGAGCAATTACTATGGATAAAGGTAAAAAACAATTTGATATTTTTATAGTATTAGAGCAATTACAAATAACTATTGAAAAATACGGAAAGTTTGGTCTATTGAAGGATGTGTTTTATGTATTTAAATTCAGTCAATTAATGGTTCATTTTGCTGATATACACAAAAATCACAAAAGGGAATTTTGGAGTAGAATACTAATAGAGTATGATAAGATTAATAGGGAAAATAAATCATTAGTAATCAATCAAAATCATCAATTGAAGATAGGTTTGAAATATGGCCTTTCTTTTCTTAAGGGGTACAAATACTTTAAGATAATAAAAAGTTTTTTTTCTAGATATATTATTGTTGGAAAATCCAAAACTATATTGAAAAAACTATTAAATAAAAAATAAATACAGCAAACTCTCAGTTTTGTATTCCAATCTATAATATTATAGAATATGATGCAAAAGAAAGCGAGATTATTATTATCAAAAACTATTGAATTAAATATAATCTATATCTAATGAATGATATCCGCACTATAGCCTTTTATCTACCACAATTTCACCCTATTCCAGAAAATGACAAATGGTGGGGAAAAGGATTTACAGAATGGACCAATGTAGGCAAAGCAAAACGATATTTCCCGGGTCATTATCAGCCTCGCGTTCCGGCAGATTTGGGCTATTATGATTTGCGTGTGCCCGAAACCCGCCAAGCACAAGCCGATATGGCAAGGCAATATGGCATAGAAGGGTTTGCGTATTGGCATTATTGGTTTGGTAATGGCAAACGTTTATTAGAACGTCCCTTCAATGAGGTGTTGGCATCGGGCAAACCTGATTTTCCATTTTGTTTGAGTTGGGCAAACGAAACCTGGAAAGGCTTTGATCATGGCTTAACAAATCGAAATGTTTTAATTGAGCAATTATATCCTGGAGAAAAAGATATGGAGAATCACTTTTATGAAGTTCTACCAGCCTTCCTTGATAAGCGGTATATTACAGTGAATGGGAAACCATTATTTTTAATCTTAAAGCCTTTTGATATTCCCAATCCAAAATGCTTTATAGATCAATGGCAAAATTTAGCAATAAAAAATGGTCTAAGTGGAATTCATTTTGTTGGACAAACTGGGCAGTTTGAAGAATATAAAAACATTTTAGCCTTGTCATTCGACTCAGTTAATATTGTAAGAATACAAGACTTTATGCGTTTTGGCCGTTCACTTCCAGTGAAAATCATAGATAAAATTTTATATGAATTCGTTGGAATCCCATATATATATAATTTCAAAAATGCTATAAAAAAGTTCACTGGCCCAGAGGATCAGGAAATAACTTGCTTTCCAACGATTTTATCAGGTTGGGATCACACCCCAAGGAGCGGAAGGCATGGAATTGTTTTGTATAATGCAAGTCCAACTTTATTTGAAAAACATGCAATAAATGTACTTAAAAATCTTAAAAATAAACCATATGAAAACAGAATAGTATTTATTAAATCATGGAATGAATGGGCAGAGGGTAATTATATGGAACCAGACTTAAAGTATGGGAATGGCTACCTTGTGGCATTAAAGAGTGCATTGTCAAAAGCTTCATCCTAGTCAAAAATACACATAAAGGAAAATGAAAAATAATTATCACTATAAGTTGACTAAAAAAATCCTTTTAAACCCTTTATATGGGTTTACATTATTCAATAAAATATGTTCAATTTATAAAGAAAAGTATCTCAGAAAAAACTGGATTAAAGAAACGCCAAATTCTAAAAATGAACACGAGAATATTGCCATTGTTATCGTTAACTACAACACAATTGATTTATTGACATTGCTTTTATTTTCAATTTTTAAAAATCTTGGCGTTAAAAGAATTTCAAAAATTGTCATTGTGGATAATAATTCACTCGATGGCTCGAAGGAATTATTAAAAGAACTAGAAAATCAAAAATTAATTTCTTTAATATGCAATAGAAAACAAAAATACCACGGCCCTGCATTGAACCAAGGGATAAAGTATTTGCAAAATCACGCAAAGGAAATTGAAAACCAATATAAATATATTTGGATATTAGACTCTGATGTTGTCGTCTTAAAACAAAACACCATTAATGATGCTTTACTTTTTATTTCTGCTCAAAAAGCAGCTGTTAAAGGACAATTTCAATACGACAATTCAGAATTAGGTGATCCACATGTAAGTTCCATTATTTTAGATCCATTATTGGTTTGGAAAAGAAATATTTTTCCTTTTATCAATCATGGATTTCCTCCCAAATTATTTTATAAAAGTATCAGAAAAAAAGGAATAAAGATTTGTGATTTCCCATTCCGCTCCCAAAATTATTTGTTACATTTTGGAGAAGGTACATTAAAACAGATTTTCGAAGATAATCTATCAGAAAATCAGTATTCTGAATGGGCCTCAATACATCACAATTATCATTTCCATGGGAACCCTAAAGGATCTCAAATTAATGATGAAGTTAATAAGCTTATGATTAAAACGATTGGTAAATTGACGGTTGAAAACATTTCAAAAGTTTTCAGCGCCAAAAATAGCATGAGCGATGACTTTAAGCTGATTTTAGAAAAATTAGAAATCAGCTAAATCGCAAGAAAATCATTATAAGTAAACAAAAATTAGTCTACTTCATTTTTTTAATGTGCAAAACAACAAGTATGGTCGAAACGATTCTAAGAGACTTAACTCCATGCCAGAATTAAGTATTATCATGCCGTTGTACAATACCGAAATGTATGTTGCACAAGCGATACAAAGCTTGCTATCTCAAACATATACAGATTTCGAGTTGATTATTGTAGATGATGGATCAACCGATAAAAGTCTTGAAATTGTTAAATCGTTTAAAGATTCCAGAATAAAAATCATGAGAAACCAACAAAATCAAGGTATCGTATTTTCGCGAAATAGAGGACTAAAAGAAGCAGTTGGAGAATATATAGCTCCATTTGATTCAGATGATATTGCAATGCCTGATAAATTCAGAAAACAAATTGATTTTCTTAAAACACATCCTGATTTTGGCTTGATTGGTAGTTGGATTAAAATGATTGATGAAAATGGAAAGTTTATTAAGAAAAAATGGAGACTTTTTGCCAAACCTGAAGAAATACCTGCACAGCTATTATTCAGAAATTATTTTGCCCAATCATCAGTTGTTATTAGAAGAGAAGCATTACCTGTTTCAGGTTATGAGAATGGATTTAGTTTCGGTGAAGATTACAGAATGTGGATTGATATAGCCAAAAAATATAAAATGTGGAATTATCCAGAGTGTTTGTTATTATATAGAGTGCATTCTAAAAATACAACAAGTATTAATATTAACAATATTGAAAAACATGAGAAAATGATTTTTGAATACTCATTTAAATTTCTCAATATTGAAATTGATGAAAATAGTGCTTCAATTCTCCAATTAATAAATAATGAAGAGAAAATTATGCAAATTTACAAACTCAAAGAAATTGAAAAATTCTTGATTTTAGTATTATCGAGGAATGCTGATTTAAACATTTATGATCAAAAGCAATTACAAAAGGTCGTGGTAAAAAGGTGGCTTAAGGTTTGTTTTAAAGAAAGAAATATGATCCTTAAGTTTCCTATAAGAATTATCAGTTCACCATTAAACAGATACTTTTTTAAGTAAGTGATAAATATATTATATCTTCATGGATCTGCGGATCAATATGGTGCCGATGTGGTCTTGTATGAATTATTAAAAGGCTTAAATAAAAACATATTTAAACCCTATGTTATTTTACCAATAAATGGTCCTCTTGTCGGAAAAATAGAGGAATTAGGAATAAGTGTTGAAATTAATCCTTATCCTGTTGCAAGAAGGCAATATTTTACATTATTAGGAATTATTTCTTACTTTACAAAATATTATTTCGCCACAAAGCATCTAAGAAATTTTTGCATCGATAAAGATATTAGAATTATACACTCTAATACTATAGCAGTTCTTGAAGGATTTAGACTAAGCAAAAAATTAGGGTTAGTGCATGTTTGGCATATACATGAAATGCTAGATAGGCCAAAAATTATATATAATTTGTTTTCGTATTTTATTACAAAGCTAGGTGGGAATATAGTATTTGTTTCAAATTCCGTAAAGGAACATTGGTTAAAGCAAAAAAAACTTAAATCCTGTCAGTCAAAAGTTATTTATAATGGGATTGACCAAATTCGTTTTAATCCAAATAATGAAACAGATTACCTAAAAAAGGAGTTAGGGATAAAAAAAAATGATATTATTGTTGGAATGATTGGGAGAGTGAATGCAATCAAAGGGCAAGAGGTATTTATAAGAGCAATGGAAATAGTCATTGAGAAAAACCCAAATATAAAAGCAGCTCTTATTGGAGGTGTTTTTAAGGGTCAGGAATGGAGATTTGAAAGACTAGAAAGGAAAATACATGAGAGTAAATATGCTAAAAATTTTATTCTTGAGAATTTCCGAATAGATATTCAAAACATACATTGCTTATTTAATTTGCTTGTTTTTCCCTCTATTCAAAATGATTCTTTCTCAACGGTAATTTTAGAGGCTATGGCATCTGGAAAGGCTGTAATTAGTTTTAAGAATGGTGGTGTTGTAGAAATGATTGAGGAAGGTATCAACGGATTATATGCAGAATTTGGAGATCCTATTAGTCTTGCAGAAAAGATAATATTTTTAATTGAAAACAAACCTATTAGAGATATAATGGAAAAAAATAATATAAGAAAACAAATTACATATTTCTCATCAAAAAGTTTTTGCGGAAATTTCAATGAGTTTTACTTAAATTTAGTAAAAGAATGAAGCTAGGAATTCTCGGTTGTCGTGGCATTCCTAATCACTACGGTGGTTTTGAGCAATTTGCTGAATACTTATCAAAGGGATTGGCAGAAAGGGGGATGGATGTATGGGTATATAATTCGCACAATCATCCTTATCAAAATTCAGAATGGAATGGAGTCCAAATTATTCATTGCTATGACCCTGAATTTAAAATAGGAAGCGCCGGTCAGTTTATTTATGATTTTAATTGTATCATAGACAGCCACAAACGTAACTTTGATGTCATTTATCAATTAGGAAATACTAGTAGTTCGCTTTGGTACCACTTTTTGCCACGTAAACCTTATAAAATTTGCAATATGGACGGTTTGGAATGGATGCGTTCAAAATATAGCTCTAAGATTCGCAAATTTTTGAAATATGCAGAAAGAACAGCTGTCAGAACTAATGATTTGTTAATTGCCGACTCTGAAGCTATTCAAGTATATTTGCAGAAAACATATCAAAAAACCTCTGTTTTCATCCCTTATGGGGCTACTCTTTTCAAAGAACAAGATGTGACTAAATTAGCATCATTCAACCTTCAGCCTAATACTTATTTCATTCTAATTGCCCGATTTCAACCTGACAATCATATAGAAGAAATAATCAAAGGGGTGTTGCTTTCAAAGACACAACTTCCGATCCTAGTTATTGGGAATTATCAAAATTCCCACGGAAAATATCTTTTTGACACTTATCATTCTGATCAAATACGATTTACTGGTGGTATTTATAATATAGATACTCTTAACCAACTCAGGTACTTTTCTAAGTTGTATTTCCATGGGCACTCTTCTGGTGGCACTAACCCATCTCTTTTAGAAGCAATGGCATCATCAGCTATGATATGTGCTCATGATAACCCCTTTAATCGGGATGTATTGCAAGAGAACGGATTCTTTTTCAATGATGAAAATCATATTGCAGAAATCATACTTCAACAAAAGAATAATATTAAGAATTCAGTCTGGATAAACTCAAATATTGAACGCTTACACAATATATATAATTGGGAAAAGGTTATAAACACTTACTTCAAACTATTTAATAATATTAGTTTAAAATAATTCACTATGCTTAAACATAACGAAAGAATTTATAATAATGCATTTGTATTTTTCGATATTCTACTATCATTAATCGCATTTTATACCGCTTACTTAATTCGTGTATTTGCAATTACCAAGCATGCAATATATGCGGATCAATACCTATTACTGGGAGTTTTAATAATTCCTACCTGGTATATTTTACTCAAAATTTTAAGTATTCAATCTTCTCGGAGAATAAAACCCTATTCAGTTATTTTCATTGAATACAGTTTGGTTATATTGATTGGCATTTTTGTTTTATTCATCTATATTTTCGCTTTCAAACTTGATTTCATAAGTCGTATTGCCATATTTATTTTTGGATTCATCAACTTACTGTTAATTTTTAGCAGCAAGGCTCTTATTATTAGGTTCACGAAGCACTCTTATATAAAAGGGAAAAATGTAAGACAGATAATATTAATCGCTGATGAAAGTTCTATCCCCTTTATAGAATCAATTATTTCAGAAAAACATCTAGGTTTATATATCTTTGGTTTCATATCTAACTCTAAGACACTAATAGAAAAATATCAGGCAGATTATTTAATAATCGATCCTGAGCAAAATCTTGATAAAATTATGGTGGAAAATGTAATTGATGACATCATTTATTGCAAGAATGAAATTGATTACAATCAAATAAAGCATTTAATATATTCCTGCGCTGAGATTGGGGTAACATTGCAATTACAATCCGAATTATTCAGTATGATTGCATCGAAATCACATTTGAATTATCTGAATGAACAGGCCGTAATGACTTTTGATGTAACTTCAGCTGATTATTTTGCATTATCTATGAAACTTGTATTTGAATTTCTTTTATCTTTTATTGCAGTACTTGTCTTCTCCCCTTTCATATTAATTATTTCCTTACTTATAAAAGCAGAAACAAAAGGTCCAGTCTTTTTTAAGCAAAAGCGCGTTGGAGTGCATGGTCGACATTTTACAATGTTTAAATTTAGGACTATGGTGCAGCATTCCAATGAACTTAAAAAAGAGTTAGAAAAAATAAATGAAGCAGATGGCCCTGTTTTTAAAATCAAAAATGACCCACGTGTCACCAAAATCGGTGCCTTTTTAAGAAAAACAAGTCTGGATGAATTCCCTCAATTTTTCAATGTTTTACTTGGCGATATGTCAATAGTTGGCCCACGCCCCCCCGTTCCTGAAGAAGTTGCATTATATGAACGCTTTCAATTGCGCCGACTTTCAATTAAACCAGGAATTACTTGCATTTGGCAGGTAACAGGTCGAAATAAAGTGGGGTTTGATGAATGGATGAAAATGGATTTACAATACATCGATAACTGGTCTTTAAAACTCGACTTTATCTTAATCCTAAAAACAATAAATGCCATCTTCAGAAGGACAGGAATGTAATGTCAGGATTTAAAAGGGAAGAAATCTTTTTTACATTTGCAAAATCTAATAATAGTTCTAAGAACATTCTATTTATCTAAAATATCGAAATTCATTCTTAATTTTAAATACGTTAATTTAACCAGATAATATTAATTTCATGGCAAAACCTACCCCTAAAGTTAAAACGATAAATTATAAAAAACCAGAACAATCCAAGCTTAATATAGGATACCTATTCCTGCTTTTTGCTTACGCTTTTATAACCATATTAACGCCTAACCTTGGAGCGCTAGATTCCAATGGCCCAAAATTTCTTTCACTTGCTTTTCTCAATCTTGTGACTTTCATTTTTCTATTCTCGCGAAAGGAAGTAAAATCACAAAGAAATAACTACTATATTTTCTTCAATAATGGGATAGGTATAGCTTATTCCGGGCTAATGCTGATATCATTACTTTCTTTTTTCAAATCAATTAACGTATTGGAGTCTATAGTACACTTTTCCAAAATCGTCACAACATTTTCAGCTGCATATTTGATATCAATTCTTATAATTAAGGACAAAAGAAATATTCAATATCTATGTGTAGCTCTTACACTTTTATTAATTGTGGATAGTTTCACTGTCTTCTGGGGCATCAATAAATATGTTCATGGAAAAATTAAAATTATTGATGAGATTATGTCTGTTTATTCTCATAAAAATGTACTTGCGTCTTCCATTTTTGTAAAAATCCCGTTTGCCTTATTTTTATTCATATTTCATAATAAATGGTGGCGAACATTAGGAATCATTGGTCTCTTTCTGTCATATACTGCAACATTTTTCTTAAGCACTAGAGCATTTTACTTAGGGCTTTTTGGCTTAACAATAGTGCTTTGCCTATTTTTTATAATTCAGTTTTACAAAACCCATGATAAAAGACAATTAAAGTTCTTGGCGGCAAATTTATTAATGGTGACGCTTGCCTTTTTAATCTTTGCAAGTACTCAAAGGTATTTATATCCACAGAAAAAAGATATTTACAATAAAAGTGTTGTCAGCCGACTTGCTTCTATTAGTACGACAGAATCCTCAGCAGAAGCCAGACTTGGTGGATGGAAACGTTCCTGGCATGTTTTAAAAGATAATCCTATTCTCGGTGTTGGCCTTGGTAATTGGAAAATTGCCACCCTTAAAGAAGAAAACTTGTCAACACGTGATTTTAATTACCAAGTAAAAGCACATAACGATTTTGTTGAAATCACAACCGAAACAGGTGTTTTTGGCGGATTATTATTCATTAGTATCTTCCTCCTTATTGGATGGTCATTCTTAAGGTCTGTCATAAAAAAAGACACCCCGGAAAATATTTCATTGCTTTTCATCCCAGCTTTTGGACTGTTTTGTTATAGTTTTGATGCATTCTTTAATTTTCCTCAAGATCGTCCTGAAATACAAGCCTTATTTGCATTGTTTATTGGAATTATTATTTCAATAAATTACTTGAACTCTTTTGATAAAACAAAACCTTTACAATTAAGTTCTGAAAATAAATCTTCTTTTTCCCAAAGATTCTTCACTTTCCCTTTCACTCCATTTTCACAAAATGATTCAAGAAATTCGAAAAGAAAACTTCCTCTTTTCTCCATCATTCTTGTTTTTGGTCTTTTCATGATTTTTTCAATATATATTCTAATTCTAAATTTTAATTCTCTTAAACTTCAACACTTTGTAAAAGATGATATAAAACGTGGAAAACTCACCTATCCGGCAGCTATGTTTTTAAATGGGTTTCCGTCTATTCCCAATTTGACCACAACGGCTTCCCCTATAGCTGTTCAAAAAGCACGTTATCTTTTGTTAGAAAATCGAAATCAAGAAGCTATTGATATGCTAAAAAACGACAAGTCTAATCCTTATGATGCTATTAGATTAGGTCTCCTATCAGAAGCATACCTCAACTTAAAAAACATAGACAGTAGTTTGTTCTATTCAAGAAAGATGTATATACTTAAACCCAATAACCTTAAAAACATTGCTTATCTATGTGACCTTTTACAACAAAAAGGTATTCAGGTTGAAGCTGAAGCCGTAATACAGAAATATTTGAATGAAATAAAGGATAATAAGGAAGCATGGCTTTACGCTTCTTCTTTTTACGAAAATGCTAATAATATTCAAAAAGCAACTGCTATTATTGATACTGCTATTTCTTATTTCCCAGCCGATAGTTTACTTCTAAATCAGAAGTCCTCTCTAAGAAACAAAACCATTATCCAACTTTATAGACCATTATATAAATCTGCAAATGAGGCTTATGAATCAAAGAAATACAAAGAGGCCGAACGATATTATTCAGAAATATTGGCTAAAGTAACAGATTTTACAGAAGCCCGAATTCGAAGGGCGTTTTGTTTCTATTTCTTAAAAGAATATGATAAAAGCAATCTTGATTTGGAATTACTAATTTCAAGTGGAGTGACCCAATCGAATTTATTCAATCTGAGGGGAGTTAATTTCAACAATCTAAAGAACAGAGATGAAGCATGTAAATACTTTAAAATCGCTGCTGATAAAGGAGATAAAGATGCAATAGGTAATTACAACAAGTTTTGTCAGACTGGGGAAAAACCGCATAATTAAGTCATATGAATTATTTTCAATTTCCTAATACTTATTGCTACATCTTGAAAAACCTACTCCCTAAAATTTAAATACCATAAAAAGTAATCTGAATGTTTTTTATTACTAATTTTACGTTTTAAATTTCACCTATCATGGAAAACAAATCAGGCAACTCAATATCTTCGTTTTTTTTACTCTTTTCCTTTATTGCAGCTATTACGTTTGTTTCAGTTTTATCTATCATATCATTCATTTCTTACATATCCTTCAAACATATTATTTCCTTCTATTCAGTTAGGTTAATTCTTACATTAAGACCGTTCTTAATTTATCTTTCAATATTGACTCTTGCTACAATAGTGTTAATCACAATAATTATTACCATTATATCACTGAAAGCTAACAAATCCATTATACGAATCAAATCTATTCGTTCAATTAAATCTATAGTATATGGTATTAATTTTGTTATAATTTTGCTCTACATTATTGTTGCTTTTATTTTTATTTATGGTCTTATTATAGAACCCCGATTACCTTTTCACTTCTATGGGCGAGGTGATAGAATGGAAGTTTTATATTGTATTGCTTTATCCTTAATCATTTACTTTCTCTTTTTTGTAAAAAGCTATATTAAGATATGCGACTTCTATTCTGGCAATATGTCTTTTGTTAAGTCTTTTAAATTGTTCCAATTACAGTTAAATCAAACCCAAAATCCAATTCATTTATTTCCATTGGTTTTTTTATTCAGAAAATACTCGAATGATTATATAGTAACTCTAGATGAAACCTTAATAAAATCGACTAAGGATCATTTAGAATCTAATATTCTAACGGGAATTACGATAGGCAAACATGATGGTTATTTCTTTGCCTGGCATTACGACGAAACCCTAGAACTATTTAGCCTAGCTAAGATACTAGTTACCCGTGAAGGTTCGAATGCGTATCCATTAGTCAACCTTCCAATCGGGAAGGAAGTAAAATTCACCATTGAAAAGTTAAGGAGAGATGAGATAATTTGGAAAATATCTGTTCTAATTGATGGTAAATACGAAATCATTGAAAACAGTGCTTCGGGGGTTAAAAATCGTAAGGTTTGGGGTATAAAAATCAATGCCTTGAAAAATATTATTATCAGGAATGTAGTAATAAAAAAAGTCAAGAAGAATATAATACTCCCTAAATAACACCTTCAAAATGATTTTAAAATACATGTCACCATATTGTAATTCAGACTCTAAACTATGATAAGCATGGTGGGTTCTTTTTGACATATTCAATATCCTAAAAATAATTAATGCCGGATATATCCAAATAAATTGGAATATATCCGGCATCTCTTTTTATAAACGTACGCAATTTAATTGTACTTTTGTTGAAATTCTATGGTTATGATGTATTTAGGCGATTACAATGTCCTTACGATTGTTCGTAAAACTCCTCAGGGAATGTATTTAGAAGATGAAGAAGCTAATGAAGTTTTGCTTCCAAACAAATACATAACCCCAGAGACTAAAGAAGGGGGAAAAATTGAAGTATTTCTCTATAACGATTCGGAAGACCGAATTGTTGCCACAACTCAAAAACCAAAAATAGTCATTAATGAGTTTGCTTGCCTGCAAGCAACTGATGTATCGCAGGTAGGTGCATTTCTTGACTGGGGCTTAGAGAAAGACCTCATGGTTCCTTTTTCAGAACAAAGGAATAAAATGGTTCAGGGAAACTATTACATCGTTTATCTGATGCTTGATGAACAAACCAACCGTTTGATTGGCACTGCAAAGTGGAATCGATTTATTGAAAGGGAAGTCCTAACGGTAAAAGAAGGTGATTGTGTTAATATTTTGATTTGTGAAACTACTGATTTGGGTATTAAAGTGATTATAAATAATCAGCACACTGGTCTTATTTTCAAAGAAGATATTCACCGAATACTCGATTTTGGCATGAAGACTACTGCTTTTGTCAAAAACATCAGGGAAGACAACAAAATTGATATTATTCTTGAGCCATACGGAGTTGAAGGAATTGAAAACCACGCTGAAAAAGTGCTTATAAAACTAAGAAGTCATAAAGGCTTTCTGAATTTGCATGATAAAAGTTCTGCTGCTGATATTGAGTTTACCCTTGGAATGAGCAAGAAAGCGTTTAAGAAAGCTATTGGCCTTTTATACAAGCAAAGACGTATTGAACTTGTGAAGGATGGAATTCAGTTGCTTGAAGGAGGCAAACGTTAAGTCTTACCCTAGCTTACAAAAGCTGAATGAATTATCTTCATTTCACTTCTCAAATTTCATGAAATCAGAATTATAAAACCAAACCTTAATAACAAGGAGGCTTAAAACTTGCAGCTTGAAACCCTGACTTTATTACTTGTCGACGAATAGCTTTTGAGAAGGCATTTTCTTGCCATCAATCAGTATACTAATTAAATACATCCCTTTTGATAGTGGCGAAGTAGAAAAACTCAGCACAAAGGAACCTGCTTTTAAATCCCTATCAACTAACATTTTCACCAACCTTCCATTCATATCATATAAATTTGCTATCACTCGGCTATCGGAGGGTAAATCGAAAACACAATTGCTGGTTTCACCTATAGTAGGGTTGGGAAACACTCTTGTATCATACTGATTTGGAATAGGATTTGGATTAAAAGCAAAAGGTGTTTTCAGTTCAGCTATCCAAGTTGCATTCAATCGATATTGCAGCCATTTAAATCCCCATGACCCCGAAGCCCAAACCACTCCTGCTTGATTATATTTACGCTGGCTTCCAGAATAGTCACCCCAACGAGAATACACATTGGTGGCCCAAGAAGTTCCTTCCTTTGTAATAGCACGTTTCGAATATAAGTCGTTGCCCTGATAGAAATATCGTGAGAAACCAGAGTAAACAGTTTTCGAAGCATGATTAACGGTAATTATTGACTGATAGTCGTCGGCATAGTTTCCTGAATAGGATATATTAGGATAACCCAAATCAACGGTGTCGGCAATTATTGTTCCATGAACTGCATAATTACCCGATAGGCCAGTTAAAATACCATGATAAAATGCTGGGCGGCCTGAGTTGGTATCAATGCAATTGAAAACAAACTGAATTTGCTTATTATGATAAAAAGCACCCAAAACGCGAGCATCATTGGTGGCCAACAAAGAATACACCCCTTGATGAGCATCAGGAGCCATACCATAGGCTATATCTGCATGTATGAGATGTACATCCAATTCAGGTTGATTGGAAATAATATCACTTATCGTAATTAGAAAGATACTGTCGGATTGAATAGCGAAATTGCGGTCAGACAACAAATAAAGCTGATCACCATATAGCTCAGCACCTCCTTGAACGGGATGGATGTTACGTATAGGGACATTTGCATAACGTATACTATCCCAAAGCATGGTTTGTAAAGGTAATCCATTAAAAGCATCTTCCTTATTAATCTGCCAGATTATACTTTGCTTAAACGATGTTTGCCAAGAGCCTCCGTTATACAATAAATTCCCTGTAAGGAAAAACTCTTTCTTTGTCAAAGCCATTGCAGGATAATCATACCAGGTAGTGTCGTTAAAAGGATTACCAGGTAGGGAATATAAATTCCACTCCTGTGTCGGATCATTGGTCTTTGAAAAAGCAAGTATTATATTTGTTATGGAATCGGTGTTACCAGAAAAAAACACCAAAACAAAACGATCGTAATCGGGATCATACAACAGTTTTGGGTCGGAAAGACTGCCTGGCAGATGCAGTGTATCGGAAAAGGCAGCTAATGAAACCGATGTATATGACTGAACTGTATCATTATTTACATCCCACATGCTCATTTCAGTATTCACACACGAAACCAACTTATTCCCATTTGAAATAGCCAGCGAATTATCGTTAGGTACTCCCCCACCCGTTGGGTTTCCGTCGAAATTCCGCAAAATCAAAGTAGTATCGGCATAAGTTTGAGTAGATTTCGACACAACATCTCCCTTGAGAGGAAACATCTTCGCAACCGAATCTTTTAGCGTCTTAAACCACTTGTTATAATAAGGGTTTCCTACATAAATACTATCAACCCTTGTAAGCTGAATATGGTAATCGTTCTTAATTCTATTCACATTTACCGTAGCGAGTGGCTGAAAAGTGCGGCTAGTTTTTCTTACACTATAATCCTGTGCTTTTATAACAAACGGAATAGTAATAATCAGTATAATCAAAAATTTTCGAACAAACATGATGGGTGGTTTAATAATTTATTTTACTTTTGAAACGCAATCAAAATTACAAAATAATCTAGTTTAAGCAGCAAATCAGATGAAAAAAAACACATTATTTTATTGGATACTTTGTGTATCAGTAGCAAGCCTTATTGTTAGTGCTTGCAGCAAAAAGAAAATTCAAACCGAAATCACCTCTCGAATCGAATATTCGGTTAACATTCAAAGCCCTGAAGCCGATATGGAATGGTGGATACAAAATATTGACGGAACCAAACGCGATTACCTCACCAATCAATTGATGGGAATGGCTGCAGACCCACAAATTCAGCTCGAAGATATTAACTACAAACCTCTCAGGAATAACATTCTGCAATCTCTTTATTTCTTAAACGATAGCGCACATTACCTGAATAATGGGCTTGCCGTTGACACCCTAATCAAAGGCGAAATCACTTCAAAAAACATCAAACGACTGCGTTTTCGCGAACAATGGCTGCTCGATGCTAATGCTTTTGAAATAGAAAAAAAGGTGTTGGCCGTTTGTCCTGTGGCTGTGTTTTATAATAACGAAGGGAAAGAAATATATTCAAAACCCTTATATTGGATTAATATTAATTTTAAGAATACAAGCCCCGACCTCAGAAACATCACCGAAAGAATTCAATATGATGTGCCTATCCATAACTTAAATAACAAAAAAGATTGGTGGATTGAAAACATCGAACCTCAATTTCGCGATAAGTTTCTCAACACTTTGATGGAAGCGGCCTATTCCGACAAATATCGCCTTTACGATAATTTCAAAACCAAACTCACTGCTGCTGAACTTAAAAATAGCCTCAACTTCAGCGATACCATACGTCTCACCCAAGCCAATCCTCCTTACAATGAATTCGATACAGTTATCGTTCACAAATTCGACCCTAAAGATATTCATAGCATCCGTTTTATCGAAGAATGGAAATTAAGCCCCATAAGCCTCGAAATTACCAAACGCATCATTGGCATTTGTCCAGTAGTAAATAGCTACGACAGCAACAACGAATTCAGGGGCATAAAACCTTTATTCTGGATATATTTCAATGAGAAATATCCTGAATGTATTACTGAAATCGATGCAGGAATAAGAAAATAATTTCCATTTTATAGTATTTTTTTCTTTTTCGGCATCGCGAAATTTTGGTTTAGCATTAAGAAGCTGAAATATCGAAAAAACTTCTCATGCCATATTAAGCTTCAGTAGGGTTCAGAATTAAATTTCTGAAGAATACTATACTTTAATTATCCCTCACTATATCGCTTTTAAATGCGTATTTCACCTTAGCATACTTCAAAAAAGTTGTAGAAGACTATACTAGAAGTTTAGTATGTCTCTCAATAACTATTTTTAACCATCCTAAATGTTTAGCATAGGTGCAAAACTTTGTATTTCGATATGCCGAATTTTCGTATAGTTAAAAACACTTATTTTGGACTATGAAAAATGGTTAGGAATTATATCTACAACTATTTTGAACTATGCAAAACTTTTAGGACTTATATCTACAACTATTTTCAACTATACAAAACTTTTAGGATATATAAAAACAAGTATTTTGAGCTATACTAATTTGTTAGGATATATAAAAACAGAAATTGTCACTATCTAGACTTCAATTCACATTCTTACCACAATGATTATATGGTTGTTACAATTACACTTACAAGATTTAATTGTAAATTCCTGATTGAATCCAATAAAAAATAAAAATAATTTGCATGAATCAATATAATTTGTATTTTTGTAGCAAATTATAAAGACAACTATAACATAAACAGTTCAATGAAAATCATTAATTCTATCATTTCCTAGTAGATTAGAAGAAATCCATAATAAAGTATTTATTTCAGATTGAAATCTGCCAGGTGTCCATACTGTCAGATTTAATATTTGTGATGTGAAAGACTCGCTCGATAGAGTGGGTCTTTCTTTCTATTATAGGCCTTGTGTTTTTTTTACAGAAATGAGAATCAATGGATTTCATAGCAGAATAAATTGTATTTTTGTATGAATATTAATTTTACTAATAATTACTCTGTGCATCAGAGTAATTTCCCTTAGTTGAATAAATCCTTTCAAGCAATTTAATAAGAAAAATAAATGGATAAAGGCTTGATAATCTCAGCGATTAAAACAAACATCTATCAAATAACATCTGACAGCAAGGTAACACTGCACATTTCGATGAGGTTTTCTACTGTATTAAGGGGCATGGTTTTGGGGCTTTGGAAAGCGAAGAAATTGAATTGAGCCTTGACAATGTTTTCAATGCAAAAGAAAACACCATGCATGCATTACGTTCTGAATCAGAAATGTGGGTTGCATCTTTTTTACTTCCAGTTGTGGAATAAAACTCCTTAAAAATGAATCGGAAATTAAAAACTTTAGCACTTCACCATACTGCAAATGCCAACATTATCGATAAAGACCATGAGACACTCCTCCAATTCAAACAAAGAAACATTCGATTTTCAAATATCATTCTGAATATTTAAGATAAAACTTTACTTTTGCAGAAAATAAGAACATTGAGCGAAATTATACTAAGTGCCGAAACCGAAATAAAAGTCCGCTTCTCTGAAGTCGATTCACTTCGCATTGTTTGGCACGGAAACTACTTTAAATATTTCGAAGAGGCCCGCGAAGCCTTTGGGAAAAAATACGATATCTCCTATCTCGATTATTTGAACAATAAAATACTTGCCCCCGTGGTGCATGTCGATTGCGATTATAAACTCCCATTGGTATATGGCGACGAAGCTATCGTTAAGGCAACTTATCAAGATACCGAAGCAGCCAAAATCATAATTAATTTTCAGATTTTCCGAAAATCTGACTACAAAATCATAGCCACAGGGCAATCCATTCAGGTTTTTCTAAACCATAAGCGCGAGCTAATGCTCACCCTACCTCACTTTGTTTCCGACTGGAAAAAGAAATGGGGTTTATTGTAATCTTGAGTCATGGGCAATAAAACTTATATAGCTTCCGACAACCTAATTACTTCTTTGGGATTTAGTACCGAAGAAAACATCTGCTCAATCGGTCAGGGAAAGAGTGGAGTTGAGGTCTGTACAATTCCCGAATTGCAACACTTAATGCCACTTTGCTCTTCTTCTGTTGATAAAACAAGACTTGCAAAAGAGTTTTCTGAAATTGGGGACACCAAAGAATATACTACCTTAGAACAACTCTTTATTTTATCGATAGCAAAAGCTCTGGCAAGCACTTCAGTTGACACCACGTCTGAACACACCCTCTTTATCATATCAACCACCAAAGGGAATATCGATTTATTAGTAAATAATCCTTTTGAACCTGACAGAATACATTTATGGAAACTAGCAGAAATAATAACTTCTCATTTCAAAAATCCTAATCAGGCCGTAATTGTATCGAATGCCTGCATTTCTGGAGCCTTAGCAGTTATGCTTGCCAAACAAATGCTCTGCATTGGAAAATATGATACTGTTATTGTAAGTGGAGGCGATTTAATTACCGAATTTGTAGTTTCAGGATTTGTTTCCTTCAAAGCCATCAGCCCTAATCCCTGCAAACCTTTCGATGAAAGCAGAGACGGTCTTTCTTTAGGTGAAGGTTGTGGAACTATTGTTCTTACTTCAGATGCATCCATTGCCAAAGAATCATACGGAGAGCTGATTGAAGTTGCAGGTGGAGCTACCAGCAACGATGCCAATCATATTTCAGGGCCTTCACGCACTGGGGAAGAACTCGGCATCGCTATTAAAAAATCAATTAAACAAGCAGGCATCTCTCCCGAACAAATTCATTATATCTCGGCACATGGAACTGCAACTTCTTTCAATGATGAAATGGAAGCCAAAGCTTTTACTCTTTGTGAATTACAAAACACCCCCGTAAATAGTCTTAAGGGATATTTTGGTCATACCCTTGGAGCTGCAGGAGCAATAGAACTTGTCGTATCCTTGCAATCGATGAAACGAAACACTTTATTCCTATCACCAGGATATGAAAGTTGCGGAACAACTGACCCCTTAAATATTATCACTCAAACGCAATTGGCAACGATAGATAATGTATTAAAAACAGCTTCAGGTTTTGGAGGTTGCAATGTTGCTATAACTTTATCGAAGAAATGAACACACAGCAATATATCACTTCTTGGTGTGTATTAAAAGATAATACCATCAACATTAACGATCGCTTGATTTCTAACGAAACCTCCGAACAACCCGCCGATTTGGTAAAACAATTGTATAGAGCTCACAATATGAGCTATCCTAAATTCTTTAAAATGGATGCTCTCAGCCGACTTGCTTTTGTTTGTTCCGAATTGCTATTAAACAAAAGAAAACTCACCGACACTTATAAAGCTGAAGATATTGCAGTAATCCTCTCGAATCGGTCCGCCTCACTGCATACCGATTATGCATATAATGAAAGTATTATCGATAGAGCCAATTATTTCCCCAACCCTTCCCTTTTTGTTTACACACTTCCAAACATTATGATTGGAGAAATATGTATTCGTAATGGAATTACAGGAGAAAACACTTTTTTTGTAAGTTCTGAACCTAATTTTGATTTTTTAACAGAGCAAGTGAACTTTTTAATGAATACGGGTGTTATTCAATGCTGCCTTACGGGATGGGTGGAAGTTAGTGCTGAGAATCATTATGAAGCAACCCTATTCCTCGTTGAAAAAAACAAAATGATTGAAGATACGGCAAATTTTTATACTTTTGCCCCCTACAATGTAAGTAAAATACATACAATACTATAAACGACATAATTACTCATGGAAGACCTAATTAAAGAATTAAAGCAAGAAATTATTGATGAGTTTAATTTCGAAGATATGACCGCGGAAGATATTGACACCGAGGCACCTCTATTTGGGGAAGGACTAGGACTGGATTCAATTGATGCCCTTTCTCTTATGGTTATACTCGAAAAGAAATACGGCATTAAAATAGAAGACCCTAAAGACGGGAAAAAAATATTTTCAACGGTAAGAACTCTTGCTGAATACATAGCAGCCAATCGTAAACAATAAACCTATATGTCCGGAAAGGTTTATGTTACTGGAATAGGAATTATTTCGTCTATCGGAAATAAGGTAACTGAAAACCTTGAGTCTTTGTTGAATCAAAAACCCGGCATTAGTCGCATTCAACATATCGACAGTATTTATTCAGAGCATATTAGCGCTGGTGAAGTTGGCATGAATAATGAAGAACTTTGCTCCCATTTAGGGATTAAAGCTTCTCTTGGGTATACACGTTCAACACTTTTGGCATTGGTAGCAGCTAAAGAAGCTTGCGATGACGCCCTATATACAGCTGACGAAAACATTCGCACAGGTTTAATTTCAGCCACCACTGTAGGTGGAATGGATAAAAGCGAATTACATTATCGCGAATTCCATGAGATAAATACCCATCATTGCTATATTGCCACACACGATTGTGCCGATCATACCGAAAAATTAGCCGAAGAATTACATATTACGGATTTCATTACAACCATAAGCACTGCTTGTTCTTCTTCGGCAAATGCTATTTTACTTGGCTCAAGACTTATCAGAAACGGTTTACTAGACAGAGTATTAGTAGGTGGAAGCGAATGCCTTTCAAAGTTTCATATCAATGGGTTTAACTCCATGCAAATCCTAGACCCTAACCCATGCAAACCCTTTGATGAGAATCGCAAAGGCATTAACCTTGGAGAAGCGGCTGCTTATCTGATGTTGGAGTCTGAAGACCTAGTAAAAAAAAACAATAAAAAATATCATTGCGTAGTTTCCGGATGGGGAAATGCTTGTGAGGCATTCCATCAAACCGCTTCTTCTCCCGAAGGAACAGGAGCCGTTTTGGCAATGAATAAAGCCTTAAAAACAGCGAATCTGTTGCCATCAGAAATCTCTTACATCAATGCACATGGCACTGGAACTCAAAATAACGATTCATCGGAAGGCAAAGCTATAGAAACTGTATTTCAAGGCATCCCCCCTCCCATCAGCTCTACAAAACCTTTTACTGGTCACACAACCAGTGCTGCAGGTGCAGTCGAAGCAATATTTTCTATCCTTGCATTGCAGCATCAGATTTTACTTCCTAATCTTAATTTCTCACAACAAATGAGCGAACTTAGTTTCTCCCCTGTAACTTCGCTTCAGCCACATACTCCCATTCGGCATGTGCTTAGCAACTCATTTGGTTTTGGGGGCAATAATACATCTTTAATCTTTTCAGCTGAATAAATGGAATATTATATCAGAGGCATTGGGAATATTTCCCCACAGGAGACTTTAAACTCAAGAGATTTCCCGACTGAATTGCACAATGAAAATTCCACAATATTAAAATGTATTCATCCCGACTATAAAGATTATATTGACATTTCTTCAAGAAGAAGAATGGGCAATGTAGTTAAAATGGGTATTGCATCGGCACTTATTAGCTTGAAAGATGCCGGAATTGAAAACCCTGGAGCAATCATAACATGTACAGGATTGGGCGCAGTAGAAGATACTGAAAAGTTTCTAAACTCGATGCTTGATAATAATGAGCAGTTTCTTAATCCTGCCGTTTTTATTCAAACCACCTATAATACCATTAGCTCCCTTATTGCTATACGTTTAAATTGCAAAAACTACAATTCTACTTATGTACATCGATCTTTTTCATTTGAAACGGGCTTAATTGATGCATTAATGCTGATTGATGAAAATGAAGCTGAGAATGTTTTATTAGGAGGTGTTGATGACATTACTCTAACCCATTTCACCTTGTTCGACAAACTTGATTACTGGAAGAAGAGCCCCATTAATCAAGTTAATTTACTTGACTCAAAGAGCATAGGAACCATAGCAGGTGAAGGATCTACCTTCTTCACTATTACAAATCAGGAACATCCTGAGAACTATTGCAGAATTAAAGGTGTTTTCACCCTATTTAGTTCTGATATCGAACTAGTGATAAAAAAGTTTAATTCTTTTCTTCAAACTAAAGATATTTCTCTGAATAATATTGATTTGATTATGCTTGGATTAAACGGAGATTCAAATTTTGATGACCGCTATTTCTCATTTATGAAGGTTCTTAATATTAACACTCCAATGGCGGTCTATAAGCATTTATCTGGTGACTATTATACATCATCGGCATTTGCCACAGCATTATCAGCTTTAGCTATTTATAAGGATGAAGTCCCCGACTATATGATGTATAAATCTGAAAAGCCAAAATCTATTAAAAACATTCTGATTTATAATCAATTTAGAGGAAACGAACATAGTTTTATTCTGCTGGGAAAGTAAACTCTTTTCTGCATAATTTTCTAATCGCCTTCATTCACAAATCGATTCAAATCTATCCGTTTCTTTTGAAACAAAAATAATCAGGCTTCTAGCGAACAATCGTTTCCTAATCATTAAGCTGATATATTTCCAAAACACTGCAAGAACTATTGGAATCATGCCTAAAACCCCTTCTCCCATCCTTGAAACCTCATCCTTGAGCAGGAGAAGATCTTTCCCAGCCCAATAATGCTTTTGTTTTCCCAAAAACTCCAAAAGGACATTAAAGAAGCTAACCTATATATCTCAACTTCCAAAAGTAAGCCATAAAAAAAGGCTGCCCTTTTGAGGCAGCCTTTCATGAGCTATCTTTAATTATTTTGCAATAATCATTTTCTTTGTAAGTCGTTTCCCTTTATAGCTAACAGAATAATAATAAATTCCTGCAGCCATATTACGGGTATCCACTGTAATTTGGTTTGCACCACTCTGAGCATTCGATTCTTCTGCATAGATTTGTTGTCCTACAAGACTCATTATCTGAAAATTTACTTTCCCGTTCGATGGAATGGAATAATTGATTAATGTATTATCCAAAGCAGGGTTAGGTATATTCTGACCAAGATTAAAGCCGTCGAAATCGATCTCATCAATTCCTACACAATTTATGTAAGCAATGAAACTTCTGCAGGTTTTATCATCTGTTGAGTCCATATCTAATGTATGCAATGTTCTAGCGCACAAGTTAAATACCTGTTGTGTTGGATGGAAAAGTGTACCGAAACTAAAGTACTTTTCCTGTCCCGGAGCAATAGTATCAGGGAAGTTTTCAATAACTGCTGTAGTAGGAATGGAATTATTGGTCAACCAATACGAAACTGGGAAATTTGATGCATCCATATTCCCAAAGTTTTTAATTCTGACCATCACTGTATCTTCCTTACCCACACAAAGCGTATCGGAAACAGCATGCACAATTTGATTGACTCCAATATTGATAACTTTATTCCAAATATTAATGTTGTCTAATTGGAAATCATAATCATTAACATCATCATACGGACCATCCTGAGCTTTAAAAGCAAGACGTAGTAACTGGCCACTATAAGCACCTAAATTCACAGAGAAATGCGTTAAAGTATTGGGCAGATGATTGGCTTTAGTAATTGCGAATATTTTATTCCATGTTACACCACAGTTGGTCGAAAGCATAACTTTCACAGAGTCATCTGTACCCATTGAATCAGCTAAAGCAATTGAGTTAACATCAGTAACAGCAGCATCAAACTCAAGAGTAGTTCCGGGAGTTGATGTAAATTTCGAACCAATAAGCCATTCGTTACGAGTGCTGGTGTACATATTTATTCGAGCCGTAATGTTTCCTGATGCCCCCAAACCTGATTGACTAAGCCAAGCAGATGTAGTTCCCGTTGGATAAAGATATCCTGTGCCTTCAGTCCAATGAGGATAACCAGTATTTAGGTCAGCCCCAGTGAAGGTGGTAAATCCAACTGTATCAGGTAAAATTGCAGTAGGTGTTGCTGTAAGCACAGAGGACACAAAAGCATCGTTTGCAGTATTACCATCGTTTGTCATTTGAGTATTACCGTTGAAAATATAGTTACCTCCAACAGACATGTTGGCATTAGTGGTAACAACAACATTCATCGAATCTCCAACACTAAGTGAATCTGATGATAAAATAGTTGGTCCAAACGAACCTGGGTTAGCTCCAGCCATACTTGCATATACTCTCACTGTATCTTGGTTGAAGTATAATTTCTTCATGCCAAAGTTTTTAATTCTCACAATAACAGTTTCGTTAGCTGTAAAACAGGAATTAGCCGTTGGGGCAACCAAAGCAATAGCGCCAACATCATGAGCGGGTCTTCCTCTGAATACTTTACATAAGTTATTATTGAAAGTATTGCTGTCGCCTGCAAGAGTAGTATATGCACAAAGATTATTGTTATAAGCAAGGTGACACAGAATATTATTGAAAGTAACATTTGTTTCAGCACCTGGAGCAAGAGAACCTACCCATACAACACTCCCAAGAGGAAGCGCATTATAAGTTGCAGTCACCTGAACACTAGTAATAGGGGTTGTTCCAAAATTACGAATTTTGGCAATAACAGGCAAACTATCATTTTCATTATACACTGAATCGCTAGGCTCTACAAAAGCAACTACACCTGCATCTTGAAGTATAGGAGCATATATCATTACTGAATAGTCTTCTGTTTCCCCAAAAGTATAAGTTCCACATGGAGGAGCAAGATCAGCTTCATCAGCAACTACTCTTAATCTTGATAAACCTGAAGCGGCGGTTAATGGAATAGTAACACTCCCTGTTACCGTGAAGTTAGGTGAATAAACTGAAGTAAATACTTTTTCTGAAGTTGCATCAAATACTCCATCTACATTGTAATCAATATAAGTATTTAAAAGTCCCTGGTAAGATGTGGTTCCAGAAAATACAATACTTGCAGAAATGGGATAAGTCGAACCTTTCGCTAAGTATACTGGAGGAAGTGATGTAGTAAAGTTGGAGTAAAGTCCAGTTGCACTAGGGTTGCTAGTGATTGGCACAGCAGAACCCTGATTAATATTTCCAAAAGTAAAATTACCAATATCTTCATCAGCTGTACTGGTAGCACCTGATGTACAATATTGTGAATGTGTAATTGTTCTATAAGCAGTATCATTACTAAATATTAAATCACAACTTGCATGAGTATAAGAAATAATATTAAATGACTGAATAGCAGATAAATCGACAGGAGTTGCAAATGTAAACGTAACTGAATCACCAGGATTTAGTATGGCATTTAAAGTATCATTAACAACTGCTGAGGCGCCTACTTTGTAACATACAGGAATACTTGTTTGTATGCTTGACCCAAAGTTCTTAATATTAACCTTTAGTTGTTCACTTGCACCAAGATAAGCACTTGAGTTAGGAGCAATAATTTGAGTTACACCCACCTCACAAGCAGGAGGAGCACTAACGAAAACAGTGTCAGGAACACGTACACTAGGGCAACCACCAGAACCTCCGTCAACAGCTACAGAATCGATAAACCATCCTGCACCAGTTACTGAAACATCAGATTCAAATGCAAAAGCAAGTTTTAAGCTAGCAGAACCTAATGGAAGAGCTATTTTTCCTGAGCTAATGATATAACCCCCGCTTGCGCCAGAATAAGAAGCCCTTGTAGTTGCAGCACAACTAGCTAAAGGATCATTAGGGAAAGATGTAGTTGAAGGGTTGTTATAAGTATTAATAGTCGGAACAAATGGAGTCCATGTAGCTCCTCCATTCACACTGTATGCAACATAACCTTTATCACAACATCCTTCTGTATCATATCTGTGCTTGAAAGTCAGTTTAACAGTATCAAGATTTGTTACATCAATTAATGGAGAGGTTAATAAACCTACACTATAGGTTCCAGGTTCAACGATATAGGCTGCTCCTACACCCCCATCTGAATTCCAAACGAAATTACTTGCATAGGTGCAAGTGTTGGTGCCAGTCCATCCAGCTAAATCATTATCAAAAGTCCATGAATGTGAACCACCTGAGGTACTAGTTTGCGCCCAAAAAACAGTGGTGTCATATAATACTGGAGTAGTTAAAAAATGGCTATTAACTAATTGAGTACCACCCACAGGAACGCTAAACCAAGAAACTGAATCAGGGGATAAAGCTTGAAGGACAACTGAAGAGGCATAAGCAGCATTGGTATTGGTTAAAATGGGAGATGGCGGAGTATAATTTAAAGTAACTGTTTTTGTCAAAGTATCATTCAAAGGATATGGGTCCCCAGCAAGACTGACAAATATTTTCAGATTAAATGTAGAATCAATGTTTGCAGTAGATAATCCTGTTAGAATAGGTGTGGTAAAAGTATACAGAATAGAATCACTGGGAGGAATAATATTAGGCACCAATTCTGTTACTGAAGTCAATGTATTTAGAATTTTATAAGTAGCCTGTAAATTTCCATTGATAGTATCTGTACCATTATTTCTAATTTTAATTTTAACTAACTCTGAACTTTCACTACATTCAGTAACTGGAAATGGGATTGACATCATGCTTGCTTCAACAGGTACAGAAGCAACAAAAACGGTGTCAGGTACTCTATTGCTAGCACAACCTCCGTTTCCTGCATCAACACCGACTGAATCAATATACCAACCTGTGGCACCAAGTGAAACATCAGTCTGAAAGACAAAAGCTAATTTTAAAGTAGATACCCCTGAGATTGCAAATTTCCCTGAACTTATAATATAACCAGGGCTGGTGCCTGAAAAAGAAGCTCTTGTTGTAGCAGAACAACTTGACAAAGGATCTTGTCCAAAGTTTGTAGAAGAAGCATTGTTATAAGTATTTGTTGTGGGTGTAAATTGATTCCAAGTGGCTCCTCCATTTGTACTATAAGCAACATAACCATGATCACAGCATGACTCTGTATCGTACTTATGTTTAAAAGTGATTCTTATGGTATCTGAGCCTGCAACATTAATTATTGGCGATGTAAGTAAACCAGCCGAAGTAATTGGAGAATCATTAATATATGCTGTTCCTACACCTCCATCTGAGTTCCACATGAAGTCGGTAGCAGAGGAGCAAGAATTTACACTTGTCCAACCATTTAAACTATTATCAAAAGTCCATGAATGAGTACCCCCAGCAGTTTTTGATGCTACCCAAAATATACTATTATAATATAAAATGGGTGTTGTAAAATAGTGAGTATTTGCTAAAATAGAACCTCCAACAGCAGAATTATACCATGATACTGAATCAGCACAAACCGCATTCAATAGGGCTGTACCACCATAAGCAACAGTTGCAGTCGTAACTACAGGTGCAGGAGGAAGGTGTTTAGAAAGTATGATTTTTGAAATAGTATCATTAATTTGGTAAGGATCACCAGGTAAAGATATCCAAGATTTAACCTGGAAATTAACATCAGTTGTTGTAACAGACAAATCTGCTGGTGCAGAGAATGTAAATGTCCTTATACTATCAACCTTGATTGTATCTGAAACTAATTGTGATATTGTATTTGTGCCACCAATTACTTTGAAATAGGCTGTTAATGTATTTGGTAAAATAATTCCTGATCCATTATTTAGAATCTTAATAGAAACTGTTTCATTTCCTAGCCCACAACCTGCATTCGGTGCTGACATTTCTGCAATAGAGGCTTCTTGATCAGGAACCAATGACAAGTTAATATTATCAAGATACAAACCATAAGCTGTTGCAGCGCTAGTTGTTAAGAAACCCAAATAATATGTACCACTTGTTGGGGGGATAAATATAGAAGTAGCCTTTTGATAAGTAGTATTAACAATATTGCTTTGAGTTACAAGAGTATTTACCATAGCTAAAGTTGTTTTAGCAGTACCATATTTCAACAATAGGTTTTGTGGATATGTTGCACTTTCAACTTTATACCAGTATTCAACTTTATACTTCTTGCTTGCATCGAGAACAAAACATCTTGAGAACAACCAATCGCTTGCAGCTAAAGTTCCTCCGTTTTGGAAACGTGCAGAACGAGTACCTTGATAAGCATTTCCAACATAAGGGAACATCCACATGCTGAAATCACTATTTACATTAAGTATGCTCCAATCTGCAGAATATTCAGAAGTTTCAAATCCTTGTGTATAACCAGCTATATTTAAATCGAACCCACTATTAACAAACCAATTAGACAAGGTATCATTTACATGATTGTTGTCATTTGGCATAGTTGCCCAAAACTTGAAGATATAGTTTGTTGGAAAGGCAATGTTTGCGGGAGTAGTAAAGGTAAAATCATAAATTGAATCAGTTAAAATATTTCCGTTAAAAGTCCCCTGTACTGGTGTACCGTTGTCTATTGAGTAGTATAAGGTTGCAGTCGTTATAGGGTTGATTCCGAAATTTTTAATTCTAACTGT
>CAIXTV010000008.1 GCA_903922465.1 uncultured bacterium | reverse complement strand
ATGGCTGGTTCAGGCTTGCGCCCATTGACCAATATTCCTTACTGCTGCCTCCCGTAGGAGTCTGGTCCGTGTCTCAGTACCAGTGTGGGGGATAATCCTCTCAGAACCCCTAGACATCGAAGTCTTGGTGAGCCGTTACCTCACCAACTAACTAATGTCACGCATGCCCATCTTTAACCGCCGGAGCTTTAATTATAAAATGATGCCATCTCATAATGTTATGAAGTATTAATCCCGATTTCCCGGGGCTATTCTTCAGTTAAAGGTAGGTTGCATACGCGTTACGCACCCGTGCGCCGGTCGCCACCAGTTATTGCTAACCGTGCTGCCCCTCGACTTGCATGTATTAAGCCTGCCGCTAGCGTTCATCCTGAGCCAGGATCAAACTCTCCATAGTAATTTTGATCTTTATATGTCTCTGATTTACTCGTCACTGTTCAAATTTTATTGATACAGGGATATTTGCTACTTATTGTCTTCTTCAATTTCTCAATGAACTTTTTTAATGTCCCTCAATTGGGGTTGCAAAGGTAAAACTTATTTTGATATCTCCAAATATTTTTGAAAATATTTTTTTTTAAGTTTTTCACAGAACGCAAACCTTGTCTTAAGGGGTTGCAAAGGTAAAACTTATTTTGACATCTCCAAATGTTTTTGAAAATATTTTTTTTTAAGTTTTTCACAGAACAAACTCCTTGTTTAAAGGGATTGCAAAAGTAATACTTATTTCTTTATCTCCTAATTTATTCCGCTTTCTTTTTGATTTATTTTTTATTTTGACTTCAACTACCTGTTATTCAATAAGAATAATTTCAACTGTTTTTTTCAAAAAGTATTGCATATCGATTTTTTCGCTAAATTTGTACTCTAATTGAAATCCACCATGATTAAAAAAACCGCCCTATTGCTTATTATCCCTTCTTTTATTTTTATTTTTTGTGCCCATTCTCAGTCATTTTCCGAAAATAAATATGATAAACAGCTTTTTTATAAGCGTTTATTTGTTGGTGGGAACGTCGGACTGCAGTTTGGAACGGTAACTTTAGTAGATATTTCACCTTCTTTGGGTTGCTGGGTGACAAATAGGCTTGCTTTTGGAGTAGGTTTTAACTACCAATATTATAATGATAAGAGGTGGACGCCTGCTTTTTCAACAAGTATATATGGAGGGAGTGTTTTTGGGAGATTTTATGTCTTAGATAACTTATTTGCTCATTTAGAGTATCAACTACTTAACTATGAGACTCTTTTGATTGATCCTTACGGTATTTTGAATAAAACAGGCCGTATTTACGAATCGTACTACCTAGCAGGTGGTGGTTACAATCAATCTTTAGGGGGGAATTTCTCCATAAACATTATGGCTTTATACAATTTCAATGAAGGGCCTTATACTTTATACCAAAACCCAATCTTTAGGATTGGGTTTAATATTGGCTTATAGAAAATCTACTCCTTTATATTATATACAGTACAAAAAACTACTCCTTATATTATATATAGCACAAAAGGTATTTTTCTCCAATAAAACGATCATTGCTTTATTGGAGAAAAGCCACTCCTTATACTATATACTACGAAGGGATATTCTTTAACACCTCGAGGGTTAGTTGCCAAAAACGTTCAACTGTATCTATTTTCAGTCTTTCGTCAGGGGAATGGACGCCTCTTAAAGTGGGACCAAAGGATATCATATCCATTTCGGGATACTTTTCTCCTATTAAACCACATTCAAGGCCGGCATGAATTGCCAACACAAGTGGTTCTTCGTTAAAAAGTCTTTGATAAGCATCTTTAGTGATCTTCATTATTGTTGAATGAATGTTGGGTTTCCATCCTGGGTAGCCATCACCGTGAGATGTTGCAGCTCCCGCCATCCTAAAAACGGTATCCACCATATCAACTATATCGTCTTTTGCACTTTCTATTGAACTGCGCTGACTGGTGGTTACTAATATTTCGTTACCCACCTTCTTAATTGATGCAAGATTGGTGGAGGTTTCAACTAAGCCTGGCATATCGGCACACATTGCAATTACTCCATGAGGGCAAACATATAATGAATCTAACAAATGTTGTTGTGTTGTTTCATCAATCAAAACCTCAGGAATTGAAGTTTCTTTGATTTCGATGTTGAGATTTGTCTCTACTGAAAGCAATTCGTTTTTAATATTTGAGGATATTGTATTATATATATAAATAAAGGAGTCAACTTTTGCGGTAGGGACTACAATTTTCGCATTGGCTTCGCGTGGAATTGCGTTACGCAGATTCCCTCCATCGATTTCTGCAATTCGAATTCCGCATTCTTTTGCTGCATTCCACAATATTCTATTCAATATTTTATTTGAATTCCCTAAACCCTTATTGATATCGTCTCCCGAATGCCCTCCTTTTAATCCAGAAACATTTATAGTGTAGGCTTTCCCTTGTGGAATTGTTTTATCTTCAGTATAAGTAAAAACTGCCACCGTATCTTTTCCTCCGGCACAACCAATGAAAAGTTGGCCATCATCTTCCGAATCGAGATTCAAAAGGATTTTGCTTTTCAAAAATCCGGGTTCTAAAGCGAAGGCGCCGGTGAGTCCTGTTTCTTCATCAACTGTGAATAGACATTCGATGGGCCCATGTTCGATTGATTCGGATGCCAAAACTGCCAATTGAACTGCCATTCCAATTCCATCGTCGGCACCAAGAGTGGTTCCATCAGCCTTAACCCAATCTCCATCAATCATAGGTTTGATAGGATCGGTGTTGAAATTGTGCTGAACATTACTGTTTTTTTCGCATACCATGTCGATATGACTTTGAAGGCAGACGCTAGGCATATTCTCATAGCCCTTGCTTGCCGGTTTTCTGATTAATACATTTTGAACTTTGTCGGTGTGAGTTTCCAGAGCATGAGCTTTTCCAAATTCGAGAAGATAGGCTATCATTTTTTCTTCTTTCTTTGATGGATGGGGTATTTTGCAGATTTCGTTAAAGTAAAACCATACCGATTCGGGCTGTAAATTTAATATTGTTTTTTCCATTTCGTTTATAAATTAGTCAGAGCAAATTTAAAGAAATATTCGATATAAAATCAATTGAAGATATTTTTGTACTTTTACCATTCACAAAACTACAATTATGGAATTACATGAAGCTATTTTAAAACGTTCGAGTGTTCGTCAATATAAGGATGAAGAAGTGCCCGTTGAGCATCTTAAGGAATTGGTAAGAATGGCATTGCACGCTCCAAGCGTGAATAATTATCAACCTTGGAAGTTTATTGCCATCCGAAATAAGTCTTTATTACAGAAAATGGCATTAGTGGTGACTCAAGAAATCGATTCTTTGCCCACAAATTCGTCTATTGCTTCCGAAAATATTAAGTCGCAGGTAGAGTGGTTTTCTACATTTTTCGAAAATGCTCCTGCATTAATTGCGATTGTGGCCGAAGATTATGAGACTATTTTAGAAAAAGGGGTGAAAATGAATCACGAAGAGGTGAACCGTATGCGAAACTATCCCGACATTCAGAGTATAGGGGCTTGCATTGAAAACATGTTGCTAACGGCTGTCGATTTGGGCTACGGTGCTTGTTGGTTAAGTGCCCCTATGATTGCCAAAGTGCCCATCGAAGCTCTATTAGACATTGCACCTCCTTTTAAACTGATGGCTTTTGTGGCCGTGGGCAAACCTTTGCACGATGACGTTCCGCCTAAACCTAAGAAGGATATTGGGGATGCCTTTGTTTTGATTGATTAATATGTTATTGAGTTATTGGCTTATTGAGTTATCGGATTATTGGGTTAAGCAAATTAGGGAAGAACACATTAGATTTTTTTCTTAGCTATTTCTTCTATTAATTGAGCTTTAAAATATACTTAATTTAATAAGACCCAAGACCCAAATTTCAAATTCAAAATTCAAAGGGGGGCAGACCAAATGGAAAGCCTTTCAAATAAAAAGGCCTAACAGGTTTCAAAAACCTGTTAGGCCTAAAATATAAATAGGATTGGGAAATTAATTAAGCACTAATGCTAACTATATCCGAAGCAATTCCCACTATTTGATCATTAACCACCAATACAACATAATACTGACGATGTTCCGCAGCAGCATTTCCTAAATTAGAACGTGTATCAACAGTGTGTGGATGAGTAATATATTTCAGAAATGAAAATTCGGTTTCACTACCACGTTTACTATAAATATAACCGCCTGTGCAATGTTGCAGAGTGAATTTAATATCAATACCCTGTGCAATTTTAAGAAGAGTAACAATAGTTTTAACCGTATTATAATCAACTACAATATCTTCACCAACCACTCCCAATTCAATGGCAACTTCATCGGTGCAGGCATCCAAGGTTTTAAATGCCTTAATTTTTGGACGTAAAATATTCATGCTGCTTTGAATAGAATTCATTTTTTCTTTGTTTAAAGCTTTAGCGGCATTCATAGCTGTAATAGCAGCATCAATTTTGGCTATGATGGCATCACATAAAGCTTGTTGAACTAAAATTTCCTCGGCGCTTAATCCGAGAGAAGTACCTTTTAGCCCAATTTGTACTTTGTAATTCAATGCCCAGGCTCGCTGGAGACTAAGGACATCTGGAAAATAATCTTTTTTCATAGTTTGTTATTTTTAAAAAATCGTACAAAGATAAAAAAAAATAAAATCACTTCTCATAATCAGATAAAAAAAATAATAGTTGCTACTGTCCGGCTTTTTGAAATAGATAAAGGCATGAACAGTAAAGTTTTGAAAATTAAAAATATACCCATAAGTCTAATAATTGTGCTTGATTTATTTTTCACCCGTACGGGCTTTGAAATAAATCGTACGAGCAACGAAATAAATCGTACGGGCAGCATTTTAAACCGTACGGGGGAAAGTTTCCCCCGTGCTTTTGAACTTTCCCCCGTGTGGGCAGAAAATAAAACCGTGTGGGCGGAAAATAAAACCGTGTGGGCGGAAAATAAAACCGTGTGGGTGGAAAATAAAACCGTGTGGGCAGAAATTTAAATTGTACGGTTGAGCATTTAAACCGTACGGTTAGAACTTTCCCCCGTACGGTTGAAAGTTTCACCCGTGCCATTTAACATTTGAGTTGAGGTTGAGATTGAGGTTGAGGTTGAGGTAAGCAAACTTTTTAAATTGAAAAGGCCTGCATCGCTGCAAGCCTTTTCTTTTTTCATATTGAAATATTATTGATAGAGGGTAACATGACCTCGATAGGTATGCTCTTTCCCAGTGAGATCGTATACCGTAATTAGATAAACATAAACCCCCTGAACACATTTTGTGTTATCGTATAGATTTTTGTAGGTACCATTCCAGCCGGTTTCGAAGTCGGTGGTAACAAATTGTATGGCTCCCCAACGGTCGAAAATGGCGAAATAATAGTTTTTAGTGTCGATTCCTACTCCAATAGGTTTAAATGTTTCGTTTTTAATGTCCCCATTGGGAGTGAAACTATTTGGAATCCAGAAAGAAAAATAGGGATAAATATAAATATACCCCATGGCTGTATCGGTGCAACCATTAATATCGGTAACGATTAATGTCACTAAAAAGCTACCCGTATCGGCATATTCATGATTTGGTTGGAAACCCGAACCCTGAGTTCCATCACCAAAGTCCCAATCCCAGCCAGCAATGCTGCCCGTCGATTGATCAAAGAAAGTGATTGGACCTTCATAAATCATAATGGATTGCGGTTGCGCATAAAATGCCGCATTAGGACCAACATCATTTATAACATTAACCGATGTAGTTCCCGTGCAACCATTAAAATTAACGGTAACTGAGTAAGTTCCAACCTGAAGTCCCGTGGCAGTTTGAGTATATTGAGGAGGGACAGTGTTCCAAACATAAGTATATCCAACTCCTGAAATATTGGCTGTTGCTGACCCACCTGAAGTGCAAGTTGCATTGGTGGATGAAACAGTGAAATTAAGATTAGAATTTTCTGCCACGGTTACAGAAGCACTTCCTGTGCAACCCGATGCATCTGAAACGGTAACAGTGTAGGTTGCGGCAGTTGAAACGCTAATAGTTTGAGTTGTATCAGTGCTTGACCATGCGTAAGTAGCATATCCTGAACCTGCATCGAGGGTCACCGAATTGCCCGGACAAAAAGTAGTGGGGCCTATTATGGTTGGCGTTAGATTGCTATTTTGTATGACCGTTATTGAAGCAGTTCCTGAACAATTGTTGGCATCAGTAACCGTAACAGAATAGCTTCCTCCGGCAGCAATATTAATGGTTTGAGTAATTTCGGTAGTCGACCATATATAAGATGTGTATCCTGCACCAGCATCCAAAGTCGCCGAGTTTCCGGTGCATATAGAAGTTGGACCTGTTATTACAGGAGTAATCGGATTGCCCTGAGTTACGGTGATTGAAGCATTTCCTGTACATGTGCCATTGGTAACCGTAACAGAATAGGTCCCAGCTGTTGAAATATTTATAGTTTGAGTTGCTTCTGTTGTAGACCATGAATAAATTGAGTATCCAGCTCCAGCATCAAGCGTGGCTGTTGCTCCTGCACAAATACTTGTCGGACCTGTAATAACTGGAGTAAGATTAGGGATGGTGGTGATAGTAACCGAAATAGTTCCGGGGCAATTATTAGCATCCAATACATTTAAAGTATATGTTCCGGCACCCAAGCCCGTGAAGTTTTGAGCTCCGCTTACATTAGGGAAAGTGGAAACTACTGTTGCTCCATTTAAAAGTGTGTAAGAAAAAGGAGGTGTTCCACCAGCAGTAGTTGCTGTGAAACTCCCGTTTGTCTGCCCTGCACACACATTTACGATATTAGTCGGAGTAATAGTAAGTGTTGGACAACCACAAGGATTTACAATAATAGTAATTGAATTTGAGCCACAAGCAAGTGTATAAGTAATGGTAATGGTTCCAGCACCAGCCACTCCGGGGCTAAAAACACCAGTTATTGGGTCAACTCCGGGGCCACTCCATGTACCACCCGGGGTATTTGCTATAAGGGTGTATGGTGGATCGGTATTACAAAATGGACCCGCATGACAAAAATTAGCATCGCAACACAATAGGGTCATTGGTGCACATGCAGTCATTGGAGCCGATTGAATAGTGCCAATTCTATTGGCAGTCGCATTGGTACCAGTTGCTCCACAGAAAACAAGATTCCCTCCAGGCCCAACCGATACATCAAAGACTTTATAGGTAGTAGCAATTGTTTGGAGTAAAACTAAATTGGCATCATATTTCAAAACCGAATTTCCTGAGCCAACATATACATTTCCACATGAATCAATATCAAGACCACTATTCCCTACCTGATGCTGACCTAAAGTAGTCGTGTTTAGTCCCCCGGGAATACTCACACTTGTGATTATTGAGGCATCAACAAGGGAGCGTTTCTGAAGAGTGTTTCCGTTTTGAGAATATAAAAAATTCCTGTTAGCTCTAAGGGCTTTGATCCCTGAATTACCATTATCCGGACGATAATTTTCGCATTTATAAGATAAATGATAGGTATCATTCATAGCAAATACAGCAGGAGGTGCAGAAGGACATACTGTGAAATTATCTTCAACAGCCCCAATTGTATCTAATGTGAGGTAATAATATCTTGAATTCTGGCAAGATGTAAATGCTCTGACTTCTTGAATGGCAGGTGGAAATGAAAATAGATTTCCTGAACCGACAATTTTTGTGTTGGTAATAGCCCCATTTGCTGCATTGACATTAAAAATAGCTCCTTGAATGCTAAATAAGTTGCCTCCTGTTCCGCCAATAACCAATTTAGTCTGATCGCAATTAAACGAAATACTCCAATATTCGTTACTGCTTCCAATAGTAGAATTTGCAGTATAAACAACTCCCCCTGCCGGGGTAATCTTCTGAAGTGCAGCAACAGAACCAGAAGTAATATAGCTATTCCCTAGCAAATCGGTAGCAAGAGTTCCAAGCCAGTTGTTTGCAGTATCCCAAGGGGTAATGTAATTCCATTGCAAAATACCTGCAGAATTATATTTAATGAGCCTCATTGGCATATCGCCGCCAATAATATAGACATTTCCTGCAGCATCTTGCTCACATTCCCAAACCCCATTTGAGTTAGGCAGTGTAGGAGTTTGAGTCCAAGGATCAATAACTACTGTTTTGGTATTATTAAAAGAACTAACATTAAAAGAAATAGAATTCCCGTTCTTAATAAAATTGGAGGCAATTGTAATTGATTTGTTGTCAGAATAAAATGTTGAAGGAGCATGGTCAATAATATCCCCGAATTTTGTTGGAATATGAACATCCCCATTTGATTTTATTTTAGGAGTAACCGAATAATTCATTTTAGCTTTTGAAAAGTCAGCGCCAGGATGAAGTAAGACTGAATATTTTAAACCTTCGGTTGGATGAAAGACATATTCAATATCAATTCCATCATAAATATTTTTATAGACTATCTTTTTAAATGCTTTAATGTAATTAATGTTCTTATAACTATCTTCATTTTCCTTCAAGCAGTAACTATAATAATCAGTCCTGGGTTCAGAGGCGATAATTTCCAAATCAGCATTAGGATTTTCCCAAGTCATAAAAATAACATCACTTTGAATTTCTATCTTACGCTCTTCTGCTTCCTTCTTTTTCCATTCTGCAACAGTTGTAAATTTACCTTCATTCTCTTTTTCTTTTTTAGTAATGGGTTTTAAGAATTTATAAGTCACTCCTTTTTTACTAAAGTAGATGTTGGTTCGCCCATCATCATAGGCAAATAACACCTCATCCCCTGCTTTCTGATTTGTAAACTGTCCCTTATTTTCAATAAAGACTTTTTGTGGTTCAATGCTTGAGCTCCAACCAGGAGTTTGGGAATAGCTTTTCAGGCTTAATCCCCACATCAGATTGCATCCTATTATGACATATAAAACTACTTTAAACGGAAACTTTACACTCTTCTGAAATTTGAATTCATTTCGTAGGGAAGAAAATATTATCATTAGGATAGGATTTATGTTTGTTTTGAATTTCTTGTGTTGTATGAGTACGATTTACCTTAGCAATGTTATTGAACCATTTAAATTATATTCCACATTATCGCTGCCAGTTGCAGAAATTATATAATAATAAACTCCATCAGCTGCCGGATTTCCACCATTTGTTTTTCCATCCCAGCCTTTACTTATATCTGTCCATTCATGAATCTTCTTACCCCATCTATTAAATATGATGCAAGAAAAACTCTTAATCTCCCGATATTGCAAGATGAATTCGTCATTATGAGCATCACTATTGGGTGTAAAAACATTAGGAATAATAATGAAAGAAGGTTTTTGCACTACTATTGTAATATGAGCAGTGTCGAAACAATTGTTAGGAGTACCCGAAGAAACTATTAAAGTAACAAAATATGTACCTATTGAATCAAATACATGAACTGGGTTTGTCATATTTGATGTGCCTCCATCTCCAAAACTCCAATTCCAGATAGAAGCACCGACACCGTTGTAGGTAAAATTCACTGTTAATGGGTTGCTGCCTGTAAGTGGGCTAGCAGAAAAACTTGCGCTAATTGCCGTTGAATAAGTGATAGAAGTGTTTTCGCTTTTAACACAGGTATTAGCATCGGTGATGGTAACAGAATAATTTCCTGCACATAGTGCTGTTAAATCGGAAGTGGTTTGTCCATTACTCCATATATATATATAAGGAGTGTTTCCTCCGTTAATATTTGTAGTAATGCTTCCATCACATGCATTTTGGCAACCCTCGTCCTGAGGACTAAGACTTATTAACATCTCAGTAGCCTGAGCAATCGTAATTATAGTTGAGTCCATGCAACCACTTGAATCTGCTGCAACAAGATTATATACTCCTGCTGCTAATCCTGTGAAAATTTGAGAAGTAAACACATCAGTATAACTTGCAACAGAAATGCCGCCAGTATTTTTCAAGTTTAACATATAAGGCGAAATTCCTCCAGTTGGAGTAACAGTGAAACTACCTGTAGATTGCCCCGGACAAACATTTACTATATTTGTAGGATTAAAGGTAAAATGAGGGCATCCTGAACAATCAGGAATTAATGAAGTATCACTAATTACTAAAATGACTCCATTATTATCAACAACCCGAATTGGGTAAATTCCGGGGAAGGTTGAAGTATTCCCTATTGCATAGGTAGGCCAGGTTGTCACCGTAACAGCACATCCAGGCGGAAAAGTACATGGAATTATGCAAGCACTGCAATCTGTTGTGTCATGTTTATATTGCCAACTATAAGGACCAGCTCCACCCCAAACTGTTAAATCCCCATTAAGCTCCTGGCAAACAGATAAATTAGCACAGGAAACCACATTAATAAGTATTGCATTCGTACCACAAGAAACAGTATATGTGATTGTGTGTGCTCCTATTCCTGCAAGGCTTGGATCAAACATACCGGTAGCTGAATTAACCCCTGCCCCACTCCAAACTCCACCCGGCGTTCCAGCTGTTAGTGCAACTGGGGGATCAGTATTACAGTATGGGCCCATAGGGCATACACTTGCATCGCAACAAAATAAAAGCATTGGATCGCAAGCTGACATATTTGCAGATTGAATATATCCCGTCCGACTTGAACTAGCACTCGTTCCGGTTGTTCCACAAAAGATAACATTTCCACCCGTACTAACTGAAACATCTGAAACGGAATAAGGCGTAGTAATTGAAGTTATTAGATTCAAATTCGCATCATATTTTACAATGGCATTGCCTGATCCCACAAACACATTTCCGCAAGAATCAATATCTATCCCACTATTCCCAACTTGATTTTGTCCCAAAGAAGTGGTGCTAATTCCACCTGGTATTGCAGCACTTGAAATAATTGACCCATCAACTAATGAACGTTTATGAATAGTAACTCCATTTTGAGAATATAAAAAATAACGGTTTGCTCTAAGGGCCATAATGCCGGAATTACCGTTATTTGGTCGGTAATTTTCACATTTATAAGACAAGTGATAGGTATCGTTTATGGCAAACACTGTTGGGGGGGAAGTTGGACAGATGCTAAAATCATCATCTATTGCTCCAATAGTATCTAATGTGAGATAATAATATCTTGAATTCCTACAAGATGTTATCGACCTGACTTCCTCAATAAGAGGCGGAAAGGAAAACATATTTCCTGAACCAACAATTTTTGTACTATTAATGCTTCCATTAGAAGTGTTAATATCGAAAATCCCGCCTTGCAATGAAAGCATATTACCAGAAGTGCCCCCGATAATCAACTTAGTTTGATCGCAATTGAAAGCAATGTTCCAATATTCGTTACTACTTCCTATTCCAGAACCTGCATTCCAATCCATTGATCCACTGGTATTGATTCTCTGTAAAGCCGCAACCGACCCTGAGGTAACATAGCTGTTTCCTGCAAGATCTGTAGCAAATGTTCCCAGCCAATTATTTGCAGTATCCCAAGGTGTTACATAAGTCCATTGAATTGCTCCTAGTGAATTATATTTCAACAACTTCATTGGCATATCACCCCCAATAATATATACATTACCAGCAGCATCATGTTCACATTCCCATACGCCATTAGAATTAGGGATTGATGGAGTTTGAGTCCATGGATCAATAATTAACTCTTTAGTTTTGTCGTATGAACTTAATTTAAATGAAATTGTGTTTGCATTTTGAATAAATTGAGAACCCACTGCCTCAAATTTATTAACACCATAGAAAGTGGATGGAGCATGGTCTATAATATCACCAAATTTTGTTGATATATGAATATCTCCATTAAAATTCAGCTTAGGATTCCTTGAATAATCCATTTTAAGCTTTGAAATATCAGCACCCGGATGCAATATTATTGAGTATTTAATTCCATCGCTTGGATGAAATACATATTCAATATCAATTCCGGGATAAAGATTTTTATAAACAATCTTTTTAAATGATTTTATATGGTTAGTATTTTTAATTTCACCATTAGCATCTTTCAGACAATAACTATAATAGTCCAATGTAGGCTCTAAGGCAATAACCTCAACATTAGGGTTTGAATTAACCCAGTTCATTGAAACCATATCCTTCATAATTTTCATTTTTCTTTCTTCAGCTTCCTTTTCCTTCCATGCTTCAAGAGTGGTGAACTTTCTCTTATCATCATCCTTATCTTCATTTTTCTCTACCGATTTCAAAAAGGCAAACGTGAGGCCCTTTTTAGTAAAGTAAATGCTTGTTTGCCCTCCATCGAATGCAAACAAAACATCATCATCATACTTTTGACTAGGAAATTGTCCAACATTTTCAATAAAAGCCTTTTGAGGTTCAAGAACATTTGCCCAAGGATTTGATTGCGTGTAGCTTTTTGTACTTAGGAGCAGTAATAAATTGCAAATGACTATTCCTTTAAGAATTATATTTGATGTTTTTTTCATTATGCTTTCTGTGTATATATTGATTTTGTGTAATTTAAAGCTTCCTATATTGAAAAAGTAGAATGTGATTTTAGTTTTTTAAACAGTCCACAATAATACTAAAATAAACTAATATTAAAATATATTATGAAATAATTAGACGGTTTTATACAAGACACCTAATCGCCTCAAATAGTTGCCTAAACGCTTAGGAAAACAACACTTTTATCATGAATTATACTTTTAATCTATTTAGACCAAAATCCATTACGAATATCTTCAGGGAAAATTCACATTTCAGCAATAAAATAAAACACATTGTCACTGATTATTCTTCTTGAACTCGGGGTTTAATGAAGCATTTTATAATCACATAGGGAATAATGTTAATCTTATTACCCACTTTTCTTATCGGAATGGCAAATGAGTTGACAATTGACAGTGCACAATTGACAATGCGGGTGATTGAAAATTCTCAGTTAAGAATTAATAATGAATGGATTGCCAGATGAGTTGACATTTGACAGTTAACAATTGAAAATGTTCCATTTAAAATGGTTTAATTCAGATTTGGATCTTACAATTAGGAATAAAATTTCATTATAGTTTATAAGTAAGATAATAGCCAAAAAGCAGATTTCTTTAAATTTATGTCAACAGCCATAATGCGACCATCAACAGCCATAATGCGACCATCAACAGCCATAATGCGACTATCAACAGCCATAATTTGACCATTAACAGCCATAGTTCGACCATCAACAGCCATAGTTCGACCATCACTTATCATAGTGCGACTATCAACAGTCATAATTTGACCATTAACAGCCATAATGCGACCATCAACAGCCATAATTCGATTGTCAACAGTCATAGTGGGACTGTTACTTGTCATAGTGCGAGGGTGGGATTTTTTGTTTGAGTGAAATTGATAATTGAAAAATAGCAGATGCTATAAAAATACTATGACGAAGTGAAAATTTTGCCAAGCCAAGATTATCACTTAATTTAAACAAAGACGAACGGGGGTTTTGATTCTATAAATTGGATTTTCGTAAAACAACAAATGCTAATCTAAAGACATAAAACGTAAATTAATAGCCGAAAAATGAAAATCAATAGCCGAAAAATGAAAATCTATCGCCATAATATGAAAATCTAAAGCCAAAAAACGTTAAGTTGTCGGCGTAAACCAGAGGCTTAGAGCCGTAATATGAAAATCTGTAGCCGTAAAACGCATAGCTGGAAACGAAAAATGAATATCTAAAGGCATAAACCGAAATCTGGTTATGAGTTTTTGGGTTAAGGGAAAATGAAAAATCCCGCTCTTTTTTGGGAAGGGCTGGATTTTTTGTTTGGGTGATGGAATGGAAAATTGCAAATTTAGCTTTTCTGTACAAAAGAGATAAAATGACAACCAAAATTAATACATAATCTGATTAATTGTATCTTTGTTAAAATATTTAAGGTATGAAAGCCATTGAAATAAATACTAAGACTGATAAATTCGGACATTTGAAGATTAATTATTCAATGAATGAAAAGGAAAGCAATGTTCGAGTTATTATTTTGGTTGATGAAAAAGATGATGATTTGGATGAGGAGAAATTGTGGATGAAAAGCATTTCTTCGAATCCGACATTTGATTTTTAAATGAGCCGGAAGAAAATATTTATTCATTAAAAGATGGGGAAGCTTTTAATGAGGTTTAACCTAGATAAAACAAAATCTAACATTAAGTATTTAAGGCAAAAGCTTGAATATTTGTTCGAGTTCCTTATCAGTAATGTTAGCTTTTTCTGATTTATCGTAAATAGAAGCAAGATAAACAGTGCCATGAATTATCTTAACGAAGGTAATTACTCTTGCGCCTGATGATTTACCTTTTCCTTTGCTGCTTATTGCAAGACGGATTTTATAAAAATTATCACCAAGAGGTATGCCTTGATGTGGAGAGGTTGAAAGGTTTTCTATTAGTTGAGTTAAATCGGATTTTAGAGAAGGGTATTTCTTCAATAAACGCTTTGCTTGCTTTTCGAAAAGCCGCAAAGTAGAAACCTTATAATTCATTTAAGAAGTCTTTTGCAGAGCGTGCTTTTAGTTCTCCTTTTTCGATTAAACTTAATTCAACAATAGCTTCTTTTAGTTCCTGCAATATCTGTTCTTTTGAAGGTACTTCATATTCGAGTTCTTCCAAATCTTTATATTGTTTCTTTAATTCTTTCCAATCGTTGATGGGAATATATACACCTGTTGGCTTGCCTTTATTGTCTTGAATGATTTGTAATCTCATGATGTATATTTTTTAGTTTTTAAGCCCTTGCCATGCTTTTTCTCTTAAGGTTTTTGCATCGAGGTTTTTGTTAGAGAATATGGCTTCTAATTCGGAGGTGTCTAATGTGCTATTTCCTGATAAAATTGCAACTCCATTAATCAGAAAAGATTTTTCTTCTTTCATCGATTTTGGCGCTGAAATAGAGAAATAAAAGTATTTTGAGAGATCCATTAATACATTTAAGGTGCGCTTGTCTTTGTATTTTATAACTAATTCGGGCATGAAGATAATTTTATACAAACTTACACAAAATTGTTGGATTTAGAATTTAATGAATGAAAATATTTTGATTTAAGAACAAGAATCAACGATTTATGATTTTAGATGTGACGTACGTCTTAAATCAAAAATCGTTAATCGATATTCTTTTTCAATAATTACTTTTCAATTTTCACCCGTATTCCCTCTGAATGTGCTCCAAATTCGGGAGCATACATGCACTCGATGGAGGTGATGCCGTTGGAATACATGCCGCTTTGATTGGCAAGAAGCATATATTCGAACACATAGGTTCCTTTTGGTACTGACTCGAAGAAGAAATGGGTGGCTGCATCGCGGGTGCTTTGATAATAGCCCAATCCATCCTGATATTTATACATGGAAATAACATTCACCGGTTCGAAACCTGCAGCCCGCATGTCTTTCATGTGGACATACTCCATGGGGCGGTCGACCCTTAATTCGATGCGAACTTTGATTTTATCGCCCAAATTAATTTTAGTTGTAGCAGTAATGGGTTCGATAACAGGACCCGATGGTGTGTTGTATTCGCGGAAGAGTTTCTTTTCGAGTTTCAAGGGGGTTTGATGTGGGGTGATTTTATCGAGTTGCTCGAAATATTGCCAGTACAAGGCTCCCCAGGCTATGCCATCATCGGTTTTGGTGAGGGTAACATTGCCCATTTCGGGTTTAATTTCATTGGCATTCCAGGAGGTTTTGAAGTAGCCTGTTCCGGCTTCTACTTTCAGATTATCAATTTTAGAAGGTTCGATGGTGGTGTTGCCGAGTTTAATATCGACCAATTTATCACTTGCAAGCACATCGGTTCCACGTAAAAGCAATGCATAACAAGCTTCCACGGTAGCTTTGGTGGTTTTCCAGTCCTGAGTTTGCTTTTGTTTGAGTAGCCAAACTTTCATTTTTTCTACTGAAGTAAGGTCTTTCCCTACCTCATCAAAGGCTTCGATAAGCAAAGACTGGGTTTCGATAGGGGCTTGATACCAATAATATCCGGCTTCCAAATCGCGCCAATACATACCTAACTCCTCATTGGAAAGAGACTTTTCTTTAAGGGATTTGATGATTTGCTGAGGCGTGTTTTTATAATCATAACGATTCAACGCCAGCGAAATCATGCCCTGCATATAGATATTGAAATCGAGCCAATAAGTGTTTGCCTGATTGAGGAAATAATTGAAGGCTTCTTTGTTTCCGGCAGAAAGAGGGATGTCTTTAAAATAAGAACGGGCATATAAATATTGAATCTGGTCGTTTCCAAGATGATTTTTGTCCATATCCTTAGGATAATATTTTTGTATCCATTCATAATCTTCGCGAATGCGTTTATCCAAATAATTGACGCCTTTGCCAATGGCTGTCCAGATGCGTGAGTTTTCGCGTACATTCTTCACCCCAAGATGGTCGAGGTGACCCATGCCTGTGATGATATGTTGTGTGATATAACGGCTGTCGGGCATGCCTTCCCACCAGGGCCAGCCACCATTGGAAGTTTGCATCTTCAACAACTTAGTCATGGCTGAGAAGAGTTCGTTCGACATCTTATTCAAATCGAACAAGAGGGCAATGCGGTGTTTGCGTTCGGTTTCATTTTTGGCATCGAGCACCCAGGGAGTTTCTTCGAGCATCACAGTTTTTAACTCCTGATTCTTTTCGAGATTGGATAACAATGCATCGGGAGTGAAGTTTTTCCAGCTATCGAACACCTTTTTTATCTTAGGATTTGAATTGGCTAAGTAAGAAGCAATGCTGTTTGCGTAATAGCGGCTGAAAATCTGTTCGGCACATTCGTAGGGATATTCAATCAGATAAGGCAATGCCTGTATGGCATACCATGCTGGATTGGAACTGAATTCGAGGGTAAGTTTATGATGTCTTAAGGTTGAAGATTGATTAGCATTGATGAGTTTTTCGAAGCTAAATGTTTTGGTTTGCTTGCCATTTATCCAAAGAGGGAGGGGTTCTGTCACTAGCATACGGTTGCTCAACACGGGCAGAGTGTTTTCCTCTCCATCGCTAAAAGAACCTGACTTTGCGACTACTTTATACGTAAGGGCGCCAATGTTATCAGGAATTACAATATCCCATGAAGCGATGTCACTAATGCCTGCTTTGCAGTTGAATGTCCTGAAAGTATTGTTATTATTGAGAAAAATATTTACGGGTCGAGCAGTGGAAGCATCAGAAAATGTAATGGTAACGATGCCACCGTTGATGTCTTTATCAGAAACATTGGAGATTTTTGTAATGAAAGTCATGGTATCGCCAATACGGAAGAAACGTGGGGCATTTGGAAACACCATCAGGTCTTTCTGTGTAACTAATTCCTTTTGAATGGAACCCACTTTTAGGTCTTTGGTATAACTCATCCCCATCATTTTCCAACGGGTGAGGGCTTCAGGAATAGTGAATTTGATATAGACATTTCCGCTGCTATCGGTTTGCAGTTGAGGATAGAAGAAGGCAGTCTCAGCAAAGTTGCTTCTGATTTGAACGGGTGCATCAGCAGCAGAAGGGGTATCAACACTTTTATCTAGTAAAGTCACATCGGTTTCTTCTGCATCCTCACCTGCAGCTAATCCTTCCCAGCCATAGGTTACGCTTCCTTTTCCTGACTTTGTTTTTTCCATGACTTTACTTTCTCTCTTTGCACCGTCTTTTTTTAAAGCGGAGACAGTTGTTACTTCGTCAAGCATCATCTCGTTATTCCCTTCAAAGTCATCTTCACCAAGAAATCTTGCATTTTTAAATCCACCACGATAATTGTAATTGCCACTTAAATATAATCCCCATAAGTTCAGTTGATCGTAGTACTGATAGCTTGGATAATATTTATATGTTCTTGGATTATATTGCGATGAGCTGTATCCATTATCAAATGATTCGCTCACACTCCAGTTTAAGGTGGAATAGTAAGAATTATATAAGTTAAAATACCAATTGTTTGCTTTGAAAGCATCTAAGGATGCATCGTATAGAGTTGCAAGCATTTCCGCTGCTACTTTTTCGCCTTGTTTACCTCGGATTTTCACTTTCCATTCTTCCTCCTGACCCGGAAGCAGTTTATTGCGGAAGGTTTCGAATGAAAGATCGAGTTCTTTATTGGTGTATGGAACCTCAAAAACTTCATTAAACACTAAGACCCGGCAGTTTTTAATTGAAGTAATATGCATGCTGAAGTTTCCTCTGTATTCTTCCTTAACTGGGATTTCAATAAGCCTTTGTTGGTTGTTTAAAGTAATCCATTCTTTGTAAACAATTTTATTTTTATGTTCTATTTCATATAATACTTTCACATCCGCAGCTCGGGTACCCAACAAAAAAGACACTTTATCTCCAGGTTCGGCTTTTTTCTTAATAGGATGATACCAAAGAGTGGTGTTTTCAGGAATGGTGGTGGCATCCTTCGCAAAAAGAGTAAAGTATTTCGTTAGAGTCACTTCTTCGTTATAAGCATCTTTGGCTTTCATTTCCATGACATAGATGCCAGGTTCCCAGGAAACAATGTTAGGACGCAAGACTGAGTCAAGTTGGGTGTTAAATTCCTGAGAGAACTTAAGGTCACCCTTTGCCCAGCTATACATATTGTCTTCATCATTATAAACGTCAGAAGGGAAAAGATTAGTAAACTGTTGCTTTGTCATCACAAATTTATCAGGACGTGCCCAGTTGCGTTTGCGATAAACCTTATTGGGTTGATTAATCTTATAGATGTTTACGTTTCCTTTACAAGCTTCTTTTTCGTAATTCAAATTAGTAGAACCAAATTCAAATCCATTGGGTTTAGCTTTATCCACCATGGCATCAACTTCTGCATTGAGCAGTAAGCTGGTGTAGGCAACAGAAACGCCTTTGTTTGCCGAATGGGTTTCGCCATTCATATCAGTCACATCTGCATAGACGGTATAATTGAAGATTGGCAATGATTTCTTTTTTATTTTCTTATCAGCTAGGGCAATAAATTCAACTGTAAACTCACCTTTTTCATTGGTAGTTGTAAACCCATTGGTGATTTCAATCTGAGGTGAACTTGGATATACACTTCCCCACCAATAGCCCCAATAAGGGAAACGGGCGGTGCGAACAACACGGTATTTTACTTTTGCATTATCAATGCTATTACCAGCATAAGCAACAGCCTTTCCGACAACCGACACTTTTTGTTCTAATTTATAACTTCCTTTCAAAGGATTGAATGTCACCTCAAACTTGGGTCGTTTATATTCTTCAACCGAAATATAAATGTTTCCAGTACCATCCGATATTCTCATCTGACCATTCATTACTCCATTTGGAGCAGTGAAAGTGCCGCTGAACGAACCATATTCGTTAGTAGTGAGTTCCTGATCGGCGATTTTCTGGTAGTTTACATCATAAAAGGTAACAGTTGACTTATGATTCGGCAATATCTTAGTATTATCTCCTTCCTTTTCAAGCATTATACCTTTAAAATAAATGGTTTGCCCAGGGCGATATATAGCCCTGTCGCTAAAGAAATAAGTTGAGGTTCTTGGTTTCCCATCAGGAGGATAGTATTTTGAAATATAGAAATAGTTATCCGAAAATAATTCGTCATTCTTATTATGAATTGTGATGTAAAAACTCTTCGACCATGATTCATCGGTAATTGCTGGGACTTCAATAAATCCATCCATGTCAGAATTAAAGGTTTTCCAACTTTTAAAGTAATATTTACGCGTAATATAATCGTAAGTTTCAATAAAGGTTTCAACTTTGGCATTGGGGATAGGTGCGCCTGTTTCGCGATCGAAGATATTGAATTCCATACCACTCTCATTTGTGCGACGGTTGGTGAAACTTAAGCGCGAAACCCAGAAACTGCCATAAGCCACTGGTGATTCTATATAACTAAAATCTGAAGAGGAAGAAACCAGTACTACATAATAACCCAAAGGCAACTCGGGCAGACTTATCTCTGTTGAGTGATTTTGATAATCCGAATCGTTTGGAAGTGTCACAGTGAATTCCTTCACTGCGGCTATTTTCTTATATCTGTCTATTAGTTTTTCATCATAATCGCGACGATACTCCCTATCTTTTTCGGGGTCCATTTTGATGATGCGGACCTTAATATTATTGTGATTTTTAAAAGTAAGAAGCATCTTTGAAGGTTTGTCAGGAATTGTAGCATATTCAACAGTAAGTGATATGCCTTTTTCTTCAATTAAATGCTTAAGATAAAGACATTTCTTGGTACCTTCAGCATCAGTAAATGCAATTTTAGCCTCATTAATTATCTTCAGAGCCTTTACATTTTCCCACTTATAATCATCAGAAACCAAGGGGCTGTATTTTCCTGCAAGAGCATTTAACTCTTGTGCAATCTGGTATTTCACTTCAGTAACCATGGGGTGATGACTGTATTCGTGGTCTAAACGATATAAGGCTGCAAGGTACAAGCTGTCGATATCGTCACTAATAGCATTTTGGCGAGCAAACTTCAGTCGTTTCAATTCAACATCAATCAAAGCATCAGGACTTGTATCGTATAAGTGAAAAGAGGTCAACTGCTGCAGAATGCGGATAGCATACAACTTCATCGACAAACTATCGGCAGACTTGATGTTATGTTTAACGAAATTCTGTGCCGAACTGAAGTATGCAGGTCCCTGCATCTCAAATTTATCAGCAGCTTGAGTAATTCCTGCTTCTTTATTCATGAAAAAATCAACTGCCCGATGAGCAAGAAAGTCATATAAGGTAGGGCGATAGTTTTTAGAACCCTTCTGTAGAATTAATATCTCATCATAGTTTTTTAAAGGAATAGCTTTTAAGGCATCTGAGTTTTTCAATGAGAGTAAATAATGCTCAATTGCTTTTGAAACTATCTTCTTCAAATCCCATGTTTTCATATCATCATTCTTGAAATCTATGGTTTCCGTGCGATTTAGGAAGGTGTAACGGTTGGCTTCATAATAACTCCAATACACATCAGCTAGCAGAGAATGAAATATGGGGTTGATGGACTCGTTGCCGTTTTTAATTTCCTTTTTCAGCAAATCAACCATGCCAATGCTGTAATCTTCCTGATAATCCGTGTTGCTTTTCATCTTATATACAACGCAACGGATAATCTGGCTATGCTCCGATTCATTTTTTGCTTTTGTGTAGATGTTGTTTATAATAGTCATTGCCGATTTAGGAAGTCCTTTGTTGTTCAGAGAATCAACTTTTTTCCACAACTTACCATATTCGGTGGTTGGTTGGTTGTTCAATTTTTGTTTTTGAGCTAAGCCTGTGTAGGATAAAAGCAATACAAAAACTGCCATAAGAGCAAATTTACTAATGGTTTTCCGATTTTTCATGTTGAAGATTTTAGTATGGGACTAATTTAGGAAAGGTTGAATGCAAAAATCATACCTTTATTAAAGTGATGCGTTTAATTTCGATAAACCGGGTTTTTTTACTCAAATATTATGGATAACCCAGTTTTTTAGATTCTCTTTATATTATATGAGTATGAGCCGATGGGTAGGAGCTTTTAATGGGTTCAAATGATATCATCCATATGTCACTAACTTTCATAAAGATTCATATGACATCATATAATGATCGCCGAATTATGTTTATTTCAATTGTTTTAATTCGATTATTCTTGTGCGAAGTATAGCAACGCCTTATTCCTTTTCAACAGTAAGCATAATCTGATGTATCATTTTGTTGCTTGCTTGAAGTATGCGAAATTTATAAAAAGGAATTCTTATTTCTTCCTGAGGGAGAGGTATGCTTTCAAAGTAATGCATAACCAGACCTGCAAGTGTTTCATATTCGTCAGAAACTGGCAAATTCAGATCATATTTTTGATTAAGATAATCAATTTCTTGTCTTCCTGAGAAAATATATTCAGTACTGCTTACTTTTTTCTCTGTAAGATTGTCTGTATCGAATTCATCATCAATTTCGCCAAATATTTCTTCAATAATATCTTCCATTGTAACAATACCTGAAGTTCCTCCAAATTCATCCAACACCAGTGCAATATTTTTTCTTTCGCTTAACATCACATCCAAAGTTTTATGTGCAAGGGAGGTTTCGGTTTGAATTAGAATGGGCCTCATAATATCTTTTATGGCTTTTGGCTTTTTAAAAATGTCAAATGAATGCACATAACCAATAATATTATCGATGTTTTCGTTATAGATTAACACTTTTGAGAAACCTGTCTCGATAAATATTTTAGTAATATTACTAATGCTATCCTTATCTTCAATAGCAACAATTTCAGTTCTAGGCAACATACATTCGCGCAATTTCACATCTCTGAATTCCATTGCGTTTTTAAATATTTGCATTTCCGGCTTGTTCTCTTCAATATTTTCAGCACTCTCTGAATATTCCTGAAAGAAATGATCTAAATCTGCATGTGAAAAAACATATTCTTTCTTTTCGATTTTAATTTTAAAAAACCATTTTAGCAGCATTTCAGCAACACCTACTGTTAGAAAAACAAAAGGGTATAATATAAAATAAAAGAACTGTAGAGGCAGGACCAATGCTTTTAAATATTTATTGGGAGATAAACTGAAAATAAGTTTAGGACTAAATTCGGATAAAAAAAGAATGATAAATGTAGAAATTAAAGTTTGGAGCAGTAATATCCAAAACCCTGAAATAAGGGAAGATGGAAGATGGGCGTTTAAAAAAGGGTCAAGTACATTGGTCATAGACATACTGAAAAGCACCAAAGCAATGTTGTTGCCTAACAATAATGCACCTATGACATTTGTGGGTTTTTTAATTAGTTTCGATAGAGTATTGGAGCCAAAAGTCCCCCTATTACGTTCCATTTCAATTTTTAATTTATTGGAACTTACAAAGGCAATTTCAATTCCTGAAAAGAAAGCCGACAAAAGCAGCGTCAACAGTATTATCCAATAATCAACTTGCATACTTTATTAATAAGTTAAGTTCAATGACCCAAATCCCAAGAACCAAGACTCAAAGGGAAAGAGGAATTGTTTATTTTTTAAAGTTGAAATGAGATTGACCATCCTTTGAGTTTGAAATTTGGAATTTGGGTCTTGGATCTTTGCTATTATTGTTGAACAGAAAAAGTGCCTCTTGGATTTCTGATACTATACTTATTAAAAGTTTCATCTGCATCGAAACCATCTCCATACATCACCCCATCTTTGTTGGTTCGTTTTACAAAGACATCCGAAAAAATAACACGTCTTCTTTGGTCCCAAACGATATGCTCGGTATTGATAATTTCATCTTTACTGATAATAACAACATCATTTCTGGCCTCCATTAACTTACGGCTATTCCATGTTATTGCATAATTGGCTCTCAATGAAGTCTTAACTCTCATCAAGGAATCATAGGCAATTATGGTTAAACCTTTCGGGAACTCATCATAAGGATCCTCAGTTTTATAACGATTAAGTTGAGGGCTGGTAAGCTTAAATTGAATTTTCCCGGAATCACTATATATCATTTCGACATTTTTTGCAGATTCGACGGGCAAGGTGTCTTTTACATTAAAATCATTCACTACCTTAATGTCATTTTCACATGAGCTAAGACTGATTAAACAAACAAAAAGGAATAAAAGTAATATACAACCGAAAGGTTTCATGCTAAATAAATTAAATTCCAAGTCCAAAAATCCAAATTACAAGACCCACGAAAAAAACCATTGCTTTCCCTACTTGGAATTTGGGGTTTGAGTCTTGAGATTTCTCCATTGTTTAGTAGAATTTACGTCTTACAAACCATCTTTCGTTTATGCTTACCCCCAAAGAAATTTTTGTAAAAGATTCCTTGATAAGGTTATTGGTTGTGGTACCTCGTTGACTATATTCAACTCCCAAATTGATGGTGGATTTTGTTTTGCGTAAAGGGAAACCCATTCCAACGCTAATAGCCCATTCGTCCAATTGATTGTCTTTAAGTTGTAAATAGGTTTTGCCATAGCGAAAGCCAAAACGATAAAAAGCCCTTGAGAAATATTTTGTTGAAGTTAAAGAAGGCAATATTTGACATCCGGCTGATAATTGCCAACTGTTTTTTAGAGTGTCAACTTGTTCTTTGATTTGGTTATCTCCCCAGTTTTGCCATTTAAAATCACTTCCAACTTCATATTTATTAGAAATTCTTAAGGATGCGCCAACCCCAAATGACATTGGAATAGTAATGCTTGATTTAACTCCACTTATATTTTCGATGGTATCCTTTATATATTCATATCCAGAAGTACTTTTGGTAAAAGTAGTCGCTATAAAACTACTTTTGGTTGTAAGGTTTGTTGAGTTGCTAAAAGTAGCGCCAACCCCAATGGTGTATTTTTCACTTAACTTTTTAAAATACTGTGTGCCGAACGATAGCAGGAACCCACTCATCTCAGAGGAACTTTTCAAACGAGTGTTATATGCTGTGATTGATTCAGGGAAAAGCGCCGAACGAATTTTATCAATCGAACCAAACAAATAAGCTGCGTTCATGCCAAAAGAAAAACCTGGGGAGATGTTTATTGCATTTCCCCAATATACTTGATTTAAACCTCCTTGTCCTTCATAAACAAAATTCACTTTTCCAATGCTATCAATAGTTTGTGCATCTGTAATTTTATAGCCTACATTACTAAAAGGGAGAAGACCTATACTCGATTTCCACCATTTGGTAATAGGAAATCCAAATAAGAGATAAGATAGGGAAGAATAATTTCCACTTTGGGTTGCTGTAAGTGAAGTTTGCGTACTAAACACCGAGGTCAGAGCGCCTTCAAAGACAAAAGAAAGGGTGTCGATAGCCACATAAGAAGCAGGATTCATGTAATTAATAGTTTGAGCACTTTGAAAACCCAAAGATGTACCTCCCATACTCATATAACGGGTGTGTAAATTGTTTGAAATCTCACCTAATCCGTAAACTGAGTAGGGTGAACTGATTCGGGTTTGAGCATGAATGCCAATGCTTAAGAACATTAAAATCACACTAAGGATGAGGGTTTTATTACTGTTTTGCATTAAAATGTAGAATTAATTGTAAGCCTTCCGCAACAATATTTGGAATTGCAAAGATGCCATTTTTTAGCTTCTTATCAAAATATTTCATATCACCGCCACTTAAAACGCATTTTAAGTCAGGATATTGTATCGAATAATAATTTATAAATCCCTCCATCTCAAATTGAATACCTGCGATTACACCCGACATAATAGATTCTTTTGTGTCAGAACCAGGCAATACTATGTTTTCAGTAGGCTCTAACAAAGGAAGTTTTTGTGTGAAAGTATGTAATGATTTAAGGCGCATGTTCACCCCAGGGCTTATGCTGCCTCCGAGAAATTCATTTGACTGATTCACTATGTCGTAGGTAATGCAACTGCCAGCGTCTATCACTAGTACAGGAGCGTCACCTGCAAAGCTTTTTGCTCCAACAGCTGCGGCTAAACGGTCTTTCCCTATGGTTTCGGGTGTTTTATATTTGTTGATTATAGGCAATGGAGTATTGCTATCCAATACGATCACTTTGCAATACTTGCGAATCATTTCCTCTAACTCTTTTTCAGACTGGCTTACCGAGCAAATAATACAGTTGCTAATTTTGGGATAAGATTTGAATAAAGAATTTATGTCAAGTGATGAAACTTTATTATAAGTCAAGGTTTCAATGGCATTTCCATTATTGAATAATGTGATTTTTGTAAAAGTATTACCCGAATCGATAACTAAGTTCATTGTATTGAAAATATATGCAAAAGTACATAAGTTATTTGTTATTCGATGACTTAGTGCATGTCTACCTGGCTAATTTAAGTTTTTTTAGCTTTGAATAAAATAATAGTCCAGTAAGCTGGAGCCTAGGTAATGATAAGTAATCAGTATTATCTTAATATGATGAATGATAACAACAAGACAAATAGGTTGAAATGAAATTTATTAAGCCCTAGATTACACACAATCGGTTATAATTCTTAATTTTGCCCTTTAAAATGAATTATTGAATTAGATTTATGAAGATATCATACAATTGGTTGTTCGAATACATCGACATATACCAAAAACCCTCGCCTGAGCAAGTTGCTGAATTACTAACCCATTGTGGTTTAGAGGTTGAAGGCCTAGAAAATTTCGAAACCGTTAAGGGTGGATTGAAAGGTTTTGTGGTGGGCGAAGTAAAAAGTTGTATCAAGCACCCTAAGGCAGACAAATTAAGTGTAACTACTGTTGATGTGGGCACCGGGACCGATTTAACTATCGTTTGTGGCGCTCCCAATGTTGCCGAAGGTCAGAAAGTGCCAGTTGCTTTGATTGGAACTACCCTCTATAGTGGGGACAGCAGCTTCGAAATTACCAAAAGAGCCTTGCGTGGCATCGAATCTGAAGGAATGATTTGTGCTGAAGATGAGTTGGGCATCGGTACTTCCCACGATGGCATCATGATACTTGACTCAAAGGCAGGAATTGGAACACCCCTTTCAGTTTACTTTGACATAAAGAGTGATGCAGTTTTCGAAATAGGCCTAACCCCTAACCGTTCAGATGCTACTTCCCATATGGGGGTGGCCCGCGACTTAGTAGCCGTATTGAACCATTCTCCTGAATTTAAACATCATCAGGCAAAGTTTATCACCCCTTCTGTTGCTGATTTTAAAGTTGAAAAACATCATCAAACTATACAAATTGAAATTGAAGATACTGAAGCGTGCCCAAGGTATACTGGGCTTTCTATTGACAACATCAGCATTCAGGAATCACCCGATTGGCTAAAACAAAAACTTAACAGCATAGGCCTACGCCCAATTAATAATTTGGTTGACATAACCAATTTTATCCTCATGGAAACTGGCCAACCCTTGCATGCTTTTGATATAGCTGCGGTAAAAGGAAACAAAGTGATAATTAAGAAGCTTAAGAACGAAACTCTTTTTGTTACTTTAGATGGGCACGAACGCAAGCTCTCTGCTGAAGATTTAATGATTTGTAATGCCGAAGAAGCCATGTGCATTGCAGGGGTATTTGGAGGTTTACATTCCGGGATTTCGGCAGAAAGTAAAGCTGTTTTTCTTGAAAGTGCCAACTTTAATGCTCAAAGTATTCGACGTACTTCAAAACGTCATGGTTTAAAGACTGATGCATCCTTCCGTTTCGAAAGAGGTGCCGACCCTGAAATCACCATCTATGCGATTAAACGTGCGGCCCAATTAATACAGGAACTATGCGGTGGTATTATCTCATCTGACATTACAGATGTTTATCCAAATCCCATCCCTCCTCATATTATTAATACCTCTTATGTTCAAATCAATAATTTAATTGGAAAAATTATTGACAAAGATGTAGTGAAAAGCATATTAAGAGATTTAGGCATTAAAATCATAAGCGAATCTGACGAATCGATGACACTAGAGGTGCCAAGATTTAAAACTGATGTCACCAGACCTGCTGACGTAATAGAAGAAATATTAAGAATATACGGATATAATAATATTGAACTTCCAGAAACCATTAGAGTGTCAACTTCTGAATCAATATTCTCGCCGAGAGAATTAAAGGTGCAGCAAATATCGGATTATCTTTCGGCAAATGCTTTTTATGAAATAATGAACAATTCATTGACGCTTTCAGAACATATTGCAAAACTACAACACCTGAAAGCCGAAAACAATGTTTCGATTTTAAACCCTCTCAGCCGTGAACTCAATGTAATGCGACGCACTCTCCTTACTGGAGGTCTTGAAACTATTGTGTATAATCAAAACCGTAAGATGAATAATCTTAAGATTTACGAGTTTGGGAATACATATCACCTTAATCATGAAGTTGGAAAAGCAGAAGATGTCACAAAACGATATTCTGAAAGCTATCGCTTGTCCTTATTTATAACTGGGCAGATGAATGAGGAGTCGTGGTATAAGAAAGAAGAAAAAGCAGGGTTTTTCGATTTGAAATATTATGTGCATACAATATTAAAAAAGTGTAGAATTGAACCTTATTCGCTGCAAAGCGAAAAACAAACGAATGCTCATTTTTCAGAAAGCCTTGCATATGTATATCAAAACAAAAAACTTGTTGAGTTTGGCCAGCTGGCAAAGGAAATATTAAATTCTTTTGATGTAAAGCAAGAAGTCTTTTTTGCAGAATTTGATGTAGATTTGATGCTTCAGTTATCTGCTCATCATAAGATCCGCTTCACTGAGATACCTAAGTTTCCTGAAGTTAGACGTGACCTTGCGCTTTTGATTGATAAATCAGTACAGTTTGAGCAAATCAGAAAGATTGCCTTCGACCTTGATAATACCCTATTGCGTTCCGTGAATCTTTTTGATGTGTATGAGGGTGATAAACTCCCCGAAGGGAAGAAATCCTATGCTGTAAGTTTCATGCTTCGCGATGACAGCAAGACTTTGAACGATGCCGAAATTGATGCCGTGATGGAAAAACTTATCAAGGCATATATTGAACATATAGGAGCCGTCATTCGTTAAAATAAAGATTATTACAATTACAAAACCTAATAGGTTTAAATCAACTAAAAATAAAACTTTGATACTTTAAAATAAATCTCAAATAACATTAAATACATGAAAAAACTAGTCCTTTTCCTATCCATTTTCTCCTTAGGATTCACCTCTTTAAAAGCCGACGAAGGCATGTGGCTACCCATGTTGATTCAGCGTTTGAATTACGTTGATATGCAAAAGATGGGCTTGCAACTTACTGCCGAAGAAATATATAGCGTCAATCATTCGAGTTTGAAGGATGCGATTATTCAGTTTGGAAATGGATGTACTGGCGAAATCATATCGAAACAAGGCTTGTTGCTAACAAATCATCATTGTGGTTATGGTTCAATTCAGGGTGCAAGCACGGTTGAACACGATTATTTGACCAATGGTTTCTGGGCTATGAGCCAGTCCGAGGAAATTCCCGTGCCCGGATTGACGGTTAAGTTTCTGGTGCGCATGGATGATGTAAGTAAGAGAGTTATGGCTGAATTGCCTGCCAAACTTACCGAAAAAGAAAGAAACGATAAACTTCAGGAGATATTTAAGAAAATACAAACTGAAGAAACCAAAGATACAAAATACGAAGCTGTGGTGAAGAGTTTTTTCGATGGGAATGAATTTTATCTTTTTGTTTACGAAATATTCAAAGATGTTCGTCTTGCAGGTGCACCTCCTTCATCAATAGGTAAGTTTGGTGCCGATACCGACAATTGGATGTGGCCTCGACACACTGGAGATTTCTCAATGTTTAGAGTGTATATGGACAAAGACGGCAAGCCTGCCACTTATGCGAAAGAAAATATACCTTATACACCAAAACACTCTCTACCTATATCTATTAAAGGTGTTAAGAAAGATGATTTTGCCATGATTATGGGTTACCCTGGCTCCACCGACCGTTTTCTGACTTCCTATGGAGTGAACATGGCCATAGAGCAATCAAACCCTACCATCGTAAACATCCGTGCTAAGAAACTTGAAATTATGCGGTCATTTATGAACAAAAGTGATGCTGTGCGCATTCAGTATTCTGCTAAATATGCTAGCATTGCAAACTACTGGAAGTTTTACATTGGTCAGACCAAAGGCTTGAAACGATTGAAAGTGTATGATCAAAAGGTGCAAATTGAGAATGATTTCACCACTTGGGTGAATCAGGATGATGGCCGTAAAGAGAAGTATGGAAATGCCTTAAGTTTGATTTCATCATCCTACGCCGAAATCATGAAATACAACATTGCCCGCTATTATTATGTGGAAGCTTTGTTGAGAGGAAGTGAAATCATCAGCTTTGCCCGTAGTTTTGAAGGATTATATAAAGAGTTGAAATCGGATACAATGAGTAAAACCAAAGTGGATAAATTGGTGGCTACTCTCAAGGAATCTTCAGCCAAGTTCTACAAAGATTTTTATGCCCCACTCGATCAAATATTGCTTGCCGAAATGTTTAAGATGAGTGCCCAAAAACTGGAGGCAACTTTCCAACCTTCCATAATGAAAACTATTGCAAAGAAGTATAAAAACGACTTCGATACTTATGCCGTCGAGGTGTTTAAATCTTCCATTTTTACGGATAAAAACAAATTAGATGCATTTCTGGCAAAGCCATCCTATAAAGCCCTCGACAAAGACCTTGCTTTTACCAGCATGCAATCTTTATCAGCTGCTTATAAAATTATTGCTGATAAATTAGAAGCACCTAATGGCAATTTGGCCGAAGGCAATCGCAAGTTTGTAGCAGGTGTTATGGAGATGCAACCCACCAAGAAGTTTGCCCCCAATGCCAACTCTACCATGCGCATGACCTATGGCAAAGTGCTAGACTATTATCCTGCTGATGGGGTACATTTCGACTATTACACCACACTGGCTGGCATTATGGAAAAAGAAGATCCTTCGAATTGGGAATTTGTGGTCCATAAGAAACTGAAAGAACTTTATAATGCTAAAGACTATGGCAAATATGGTGAAAACGGGGTTCTGAAAACCGACTTTATCACCAATAACGATATCACAGGGGGCAACTCCGGAAGTCCTGTTCTTGATGGCAAAGGCAATTTGATTGGCTTAGCTTTCGATGGCAACTGGGAAGCCATGAGTGGGAACATCGCCTTCGAACCCGACCTCCAACGCACCATCAATGTTGACATACGCTATGTATTGTTTATCATCGATAAGTTTGCTGGTGCAAAGAATCTCATTAATGAGATGGAGTTGGTAGAGAAGTAAGTGCCTAAAGTTGTTGAGAGACAAGCATTGTTATAATGTAGAAGGCTTAATATTTAAATATAAAAAAATAATTCGTTCACAAGCCTTGTTCTTAAATCATTTCCTACCCCCTGAGCTCCAATCATCAAAAGACCCGATGCAATTAAGTGGAATTTGCAATTATTAATTTCACCCAAACAAAAATCCCGCCTCCAAAAAAGAGTGCGGGATTTTCCTTTTCCTTTAGCCTCAACTTCACATCATCATAAAACGGTCAACCTCCTTATTCAGACATTTTCAATTGACAATTACAAATATCCAATCGGAAAATACAAATATCCAATTGGAAAATATAAATATCCATTTGGGAAATATAAATATCCGTTCGGAAAATATAAATATCCGTTCGGAAAATATAAATATCCGTTTGGAAAATATAAATATCCGTTTGGAGTTTATCAATATCCGTTCGGAAATTGTAATTTTGCGATTGCAGCAAGCTCTAAATAAGGAAGTAAATTTTAAGAGTGAAATTATTAGAGAACAAAGAGTATTGAAATGGTGATTTGGTAATAGGGGAATCTCACTCCGAGGGCTAATTTCCAAAAGACGCAAAGAGGTTAAGTGGAGTTGCAATTCTGCATTGAACATCAGATAATATGCAATTATCAATTTCACCCAAACAAAAATCCCGCCCTCCAAAAAAGATTGCGGGATTTTCCTTTTCCCTTAACATTAACTTCAAACTCATTCGGCATTGTCAAAGGACAAATATAAATTAACATTTTTAACAATTAACACTTAAACATAAAATGTAACATTTAAAGCTTAACCATTAATAACCATGTCATTACCAACTTGATTTCAATCAACAGTCGTATTATTGCTGTTGACGGTCAAATTATGGCTGTTGATGGTCAAATTATGGCTGTTGATGGTCGTGTTTTGCCTGTTGATGGTCAAATTATGGCTGTTGATGGTCAAATTATGGCTGTTGACGGTCGTGTTTTGGCTGTCGACATAAATTTAAAGGGAAGTATCCCATAAAGTGTGTAAGTTAGAAAAGTTAATCTGACCTAATTCCAAAAGCCTATGCAGCCTCATTTTCTCGGAAAATTAATTCAAACCACCACCAAATCCTGATGGTTTTCTTATCGTGTACTCCTTGTATTGGAAAATCTCCTTTGGGGATTTGCGTTCACATCAGGTTTAGGCCTTGCATGACCCGTATTTCTGCGTTCTTGTTTGGGTGCCTTCACCGGATGATGGTCTATCAAAGGAAAAGGGTGATTATTGATGACGTTAATCTTTTTATTAATCAGCTTTTCAACATCACGCAAAAATTCTTTTTCTTCAGCATCACAAAACGACAATGCCGTTCCCTTTGCTCCTGCCCTACCTGTTCTGCCAATGCGATGAACATAAGTTTCTGCAATATTCGACATTTCGAAATTGATTACATACTCCAAATCATCCACGTCAATTCCACGTGCAGCAATATCGGTAGCCACCAACACTCGTGTGGTTTGGTCTTTAAAATTGGATAAAGCCCTTTGACGGGCATTTTGCGCCTTATTACCATGAATGGCCTCGGCTTTAATGTCGTGTTTTAGTAGGATTTTCACTACCTTATCGGCACCATGCTTAGTGCGTGTGAACACAAGAGCAGTTTTAATGGCCTTATCTTTTAATATTTCTATTAATAAATCGTTTTTATTGCCTTTGTCAACAAAATATACAAACTGCTTAATAATATCAACAGTTGAAGAAACCGGTGTTACCGATACCTTCAAAGGATTATGCAGTATGGTGCTCGCAAGTTTGACAATCTCAGGAGGCATGGTTGCCGAGAAGAAAAGAGATTGGCGTTTTTGAGGAAGCTCAGCTATAAGTTTCCTAACGTCATGAATAAAACCCATATCGAGCATACGATCGGCTTCATCCAAAACAAATATTTCAACATCACGCAGGGTTAAATGTCCCTGATTCATTAAATCTAACAATCTGCCGGGAGTGGCAATTAAAATATCAACCCCCACTCGAAGGGCGGTAGTTTGTGGGTTTTGATTTACACCCCCAAAAACAACAGTGCTTACTAAGCCGGTATGTCTGCCATAAGCCTTAAAGCTTTCATCAATCTGAATAGCGAGTTCACGGGTTGGGGTAACAATAAGACTTCTTATTTTTCTTCTTTTATCGAAGTTTTTCTTTGCTTTTAATAATTGCAGGATAGGGATGGCAAAAGCAGCCGTTTTCCCGGTACCCGTTTGGGCGCAACCGAGCAGGTCGGTGCCTTGTAAAACAATTGGAATGGCTTGTGCCTGAATAGGCGTAGGGGTAGTATAGCCCTCTTCTTGAACCGCTTTTAGTATGGGTTCAATAATGTTTAATGATTCGAATAACATATTGGATTTGAGTAATGAGATAAAAATATTGACTACGTTGTCAATTTTGCAAAGGTAGGGCTTTTTCCCGGTAAACAGCGAAAAGCTGTTCTTTAAAGGAAGTAATTCCTATTTAAGAAACACCATTAGATTGATTTTGTTCAGAAGATTGTTGTTTTATTTTCTCTCAAACATCATATCTTTCACGAAAAGATGCCGACATTAATTACCTACATCTAATGCCATCTTCCACTTACCTTCCTTGTTTTTAGTCCACACGGTTGCATAGGTTCCATGGATAATTGTATCCTTTGTTTTGTAAGTATAAACACCATAAGTAAAACCCAAGTCTCCCGATTGCGCAATCTTTCCACCCATTGGATCCCACGATAAAGTGTAAGCTGTGTCTGGCCTCTGACTTTGATAAATCATAAGCGAATCATGACCCATTATAGGCATACTATCGGGTCTTAACATGATGCCCAGTTTATCAATATATTCAAGAAAAGCATAATTCTTTCCTTTTTGAAGCGATAAATCCGAAAAAGCTTTATCGGTTTGCAGCAATTCAATAACGTTTGCTTTAGGTTCAGCTTTGTGGCATGCATTTATGATAAATAAAAAGGCAGCCCCACTAATGATTAACAGGATTCTTTTCATCAAAGTAAATTTTATTTTGGTTGAAGACTTAAACCTATTTCAAAAGCAAGCAACTTATTGCTTCTTTTCTTCTTCCTTAAATGGTTCTCCTTTAAGGGTGAAAAGCAAAGTTTCTGTGGCTTTCTTTTGTATTAGAATAACACGATACTTACCTTCAGCATCGCCAGGTTTTTTAACAACATCTAATTGTTTTACTTTATAACCTTTATACTTTTCGACTAACAAATCTTTAATTTTCTTAGGAAGATATTGTGTTGGAACATTGTATTCGGTATGTAACAAGTCGCCATTCATGCTGAAAACAGCTTTAGTTTTGGCTTCGTTGAAGCTAAAATCACAGAAATAACCTGTGTCGGTCTTTTGCCAAAAAGCATTAAATGACTCAGGAAAGAAGGTTTTAAAATTTTTCGATACTCCATTAGGTAAATCGTTTACGTCAACTTTTTGAGCCGAAACGCTTATGAACAAGCCCAGTCCCAAAACCAAAAGAATACATTTTTTCATGCTAATTATTTTTGAGTAAAATTATAAAAATTATTTCAATATCATCCGAAATATTTCTTTGAAGTCAATTATCCCGAACATTTGCATAACCGTAACAAGAATTATGCAAACCATTGCCCATCTAACAAATTGTATGCCCCAATTGACAGCATACTTAGCGGCAAAGTAGGCTCCCACAACATTTCCCACGGCATGTATCAGTCCATAACGATAATCAACCATGCCACTAATCATAAATACAATTAAGGTAAAGGGAGCATACATCAACACAATCAAATTCTTGATAGCATTGGCTTTTAATAGATTATAGCCTGCCCCCAGCATAACGCCTGCAATAATAAAATATCCTACTCCTACATGTATGAAGCCACCGTAAATTCCAATCAGGAAAAACAAAAAATATTGCCATCTGCCAATTGGCTTTCGTAAGAGTTCTTCTTTTGATTGGGTAAGATAGGCTGGCTTAAAGAGTATAAAGAATAACATGACCAACATTGCCATACCTATTGCATATTGAATGAAACGATCGTTCAGACTGACGGCTATTTGTGCTCCTAACAAGGAACCTAACACCGTTGGAATTCCCAAACGAATCCCGTTTCGCGTATCGAGAACTTTCTGACGGCGAAAACTCCCTACTGCAACGAAATTTTGAATCACAACTGCTACACGGTTGGTGCCATTTGCCACAGTGGGTGGCAGTCCTAAAAACATGAGCAGCGAAATAGAAATAATAGTCCCGCCACCTGCCAGTGTATTAATAAACCCGACTAATAATCCTGAAGCGATGAGTGCTGTTACTATTAGCCAAGACATGGAGTTTGCATTAAGATAGATTTATTGTTTTGATTTTAATCGACTGAATCGTTTTCCATAGATAAAGTAAAGTGCCAATCCAATAATCAGCCATATTATGAAGCGCATCCAATTGGTGATTCCCAATTCGGTCATCAGATATAGATTGGTGAGCAGTCCCATCATGGGAATCAGCGATAAACTGTGCACTATCCCAACAATTGTTAGCACAAGCGCAAACACAAAATAGATTAAGTAGGGTATTTGATGCTTAAGCACGTCCCAATGGCTTAAATCGATAGCATTAATCCAAGTAGAAATCCAATGAACATCGTAAATAAATAAGATCGCGAACAATACCCCCCATACAATAGGAAGATAAATCCTGCAGTTGATATATGGAACTCGGAATCGTTTCTCTCTTATCCCATCAAGAGTGACTGTTTCGAGGCGCTTTTCCCAAAACAAAAGCCCCCCTGATACCAACACAAAGGCAAACAAGGTACCAATACTGGTAAGGTCAGTAACTTCTGTGAGATTTAAGAAGAGGGTTGGGATAGCTACCAGTATTCCGGCCATGATGGTTGAAAAGGCTGGAGTTTTGTATTTGGGATGCAGATTTGAAAAGATACGTGGCAACAATCCATCGCGACTCATGCTCATCCAAATGCGAGGTTGCCCCACCTGAAAGACCAAGAGCACACTCGCCATCGCAATGACTGCGCTAAGTGCTATTATGCCTGAGAACTTTGTTAGATGGAGTTTCTCAAAAGCATAAGCCAATGGGTCACCAACGGCGAGTTCTGAATAATTTACCAGACCCGTGAGCACCAAACTGATAATAACATATAAAACCGTGGTAATAATGAGTGAAAGTATCATGGCACGGGGCAAATCCCGTCTCGGATTTTTACACTCCTCGGCCGTCGTAGATATGGCATCAAACCCAATATAGGCAAAGAATACTCCCGACACCCCCTTCATTACTCCGGCAATGCCATTAGGGGCAAAGGGCGACCAATTTCCCGGATTAACATAAAAAGCCCCTACTCCAATTACCAACATCAATATGGCAAGCTTCAGCAGCACCATCAAGTTTCCTGCAACTTTCGATTCGTAAATGCCCCTATAAACAAGGGCCGTTATGAATACCACTATGGAAAAGGCTGGTATGTCGGCAATAATTTTAAGTCCGAAAAGCTGTGGGGCTGTTTGCCATGCGGCATAAGCTTCCTGCATATTTGAACTTAAAGCACTGAGGTCGATGCCCTGAGCCAATTTGGCGCTTACTTCAGTGAAACCACGATAAGCCGAAAGATAGTCGGTGCATAGGAATGCAGGGACATGAACCCCCATTCCATTCATAAGCGAAGAGAAGTAATCGGACCAGGAGATGGCAACTGCTATATTGCCCACGGCATATTCCATAATTAAATCCCAACCTATGATCCAGGCAACCAGCTCTCCGAATGTGGCATAGGCATAAGTGTATGCGCTTCCGCTGATTGGGATAGCCGATGCGAAATGTGCGTAACACAAGGCCGAGAATCCACAAGCGATAGCGGTAAATACGAAAAGAAGTGAGACCGCAGGACCACCATAAGCTGCCGCATTGCCGATAGTGCTGAATATACCCGCACCGATTATGGCAGCAATGCCAAGCGATGTGAGGTCTTTTACGTTTAAGTTTTGCTTTAATGTATGCTCTTGTCCGGAATTTCGTTTCGCATCCTCAAGTATTGAGTCGATTGACTTTCTTCGGAAAAGCTCCATGGTCTATTGAGGGTTATTTGACAGTAAAGGCTTTGATTGCAAGGTTTTGCGCACCACATTTACAATACTCTCTGCATCGAATCCGCATAGTTTGTATTGTTCTTCCTGAGTTCCTTGTTCGATATATTCATCTGGGATACCCAGCACCTGAATGTTGGCCTGATAGTGATGCAGATTTGCAAATTCCAGCACAGCACTTCCCAATCCCCCTTTTATACATCCATCTTCAATAGTAATAATGTGTTCGTGGCTTTTAAATAGCTGATGGAGAAGCTTCTCGTCTATTGGTTTTAAATACCTGATATCACAATGCGTGAAACTAATGTTATCGTCGGCTAGAACTTTGGCAGCTTCTAGCACGAAATTTCCTGGATGACCGATAGTAATCATAGCAAGGTGGCTGCCTTCGGAAATCAATCTACCGATTCCGGGAGTAAGTTTGGCAAAAGGCTGTTTCCAATTGATGGTCACGCCACGTCCTTTGGGATAACGAATGACAAATGGCCCCATGCCTTCTAACTGTGCGGTGAACATCATATTACGAAGTTCAACTTCGTTCATGGGCGACGAAATGATGATGCCAGGAATGGCTCTTAAGTATGCCAAATCGTAAGCCCCTTGATGTGTTGCCCCATCTTCTCCAACAAGACCACCCCTATCGAGACATAATACTACCGGCAAGCCTTGAAGGGCTACATCGTGTATCACCTGATCGTAGGCTCTTTGCATGAATGACGAGTAGATGTTGCAGAAAGGTATCATTCCCTGTGCGGCCATTCCGGCCGAAAATGTAACGGCATGCTGTTCGGCAATGCCCACGTCGAAAGCCCTATGGGGCATTTTAGCCATCATTAGGTTGAGCGAGCATCCTGTAGGCATGGCAGGAGTGACTCCAACAATTTTGTGATTCATTTCGGCGAGTTCGATAATGGTTTTACCAAAAACCACCTGATACTTGGGGATATGAGTCTTGCACGGAGTTTCCATGATTTCGCCGGTTTTCTTATTGAAAACACCCGGAGCATGAAACACCGTTTGATTTCTTTCGGCATATTTCAGCCCTTTTCCTTTCACGGTGATGCAATGCAAAATCTTGGGCCCCGGTATGTTCTTCAAATCTTTTAGAAGCTGCACCAGCCTCACCACATCGTGACCATCAACCGGCCCAAAGTAGCGCAGCTTTAGCGCTTCAAACAAATTGCTTCGCTTTAGCAAGCCTGTCTTTATGGTTCTGTCGATTTGCTTAACCAGAGCGCGAGTGTTGGGACCGTACTTCTTTCCGCGACTAAGGATATTCCAGATGCTCGTTTTCACCTTGTTATATATCCTCGATGTACGAATATCGGTAAGATACTGACTCAGGGCGCCGACGTTTTTATCGATGGCTATTCCGTTGTCGTTCAGTATGATTAAAACGTCAGCATTGGTGGTCCCTGCGTGATTCATTGCTTCGAAAGCCATTCCGGCAGTCATCGAACCATCCCCAATTACGGCGATGTGCTTACGTTGATTTTCATTGTTTAATTTCGAAGCTACAGCCATGCCCAGCACAGCCGAAATAGACGTAGACGAATGCCCCACTCCGAAAGCATCGTATTCGCTTTCGCTCATGCGTGGGAAACCACTCAGTCCGTTTAGCTGCCGATTGGTCTGAAACTCGTTCTTTCGCCCAGTGAGTATTTTATGTGCGTATGCCTGATGCCCCACATCCCAAACTATTTTGTCGTCGGGCGTATTGTACACATAATGAAGGGCTACGGCGAGTTCAACTGCTCCAAGGCTTGCGCCCAGATGCCCCGGATTGCTCGAGATAACATCAATAATGAAATGCCTAACCTCATCACTCAGCAAAGGCAAGTCCTCGACACTCAGCTTCTTGAGATCGGTTGGGTTGTCGATTGTATTGAGTAATTTATATTCCATTTAGAGATGCTGCGTATGTTTTTTTTCTATTGCAAAAGTACATAAGATATTTGGTATTGCCTAAATGAGTTGCGAAGTTATTTGTATAATGATTGAATAAGGCGATAAATCAAGCAGTTTTAGCTTCATCGATTTCTATCAAAAGGACAGAATGGAGTAATATTGCGAAGGCAGATGTAAAATCTAGCACTGAATATTTCGAGCATGCCCAAAGGGTGTATGTCTAAAGAAAGCCAAAGCCAGCCTTAATTCAATATAAAGCTTTGTATGTGAAACGATATCTTCTGTTGGCATTAATAATTCTTGTCAGATGTCAAGCGAATGCTTACTGATGTCAAGTAAATGCTTACTGATGTCAAGCGAATGCTGTAATATCTCAAGCTATCACATCCAAAGTATTTATTGATAATTGACTGGTTTTCTGATTTTTTAGGCGAGCTTTCAGTTTATGAAGGCTAGCGAACGCAACTGGTAAGCTAGCGAACGCATCGGTTATGCTAGCGAACGCAACCGGTAAGCTAGCGAACGCATCGGTTATGCTAGCGAACGGAATGGATAAGCGAGCAAACGCAATGAGTAGGCTAGCATACACATTGGGTAGGCTAGCGAACGGAATGGGTAAGCTAGCGTAACGAACCGTTAAGCGAGCGAACGCAATGGCTAGGCGAGCGTAACGAACGGGTAAGCGAGCAAACTGAACGACTAGGCTAACGAACGCAACCGTAAAGCAAGCGAACGCAATGGGTAGGCGAGCGTAACGAACCGTTAAGCAAGCGAACGCAATGGGTAGGCGAGCGAACGGAAGCGTTTAGCGAGCGCAATGGCCCATGAGGCTAGCGAAACAAACCCATAAACTCGCTTTTTAAAGCATTAAGCTTACGCACTAAAACGCTTTGCTTGCGTACTGATTTATTAAGCTTGCTTACAGGAATCCATAGCGGACTTATCGGAATTCGGAATACACTAAAAGGATGTTGGAAGTAGCTTAGAGAAGACATTGGCGTGCAAGATTTATCGCTTGACAAATTCATCCAATATCGCAGCCATAGCGCAGAAACGTATGTTAAGATAAATAAGTTTAATGCCAAACAATAAGAATCCTGCAACTCACCTTGGCTTCATTACGAAATAGGCAGAATCGATAAGAATGTAGAAACAAACAGTGTTTGCTTATAAAATTAATGATAGGAAACACTCAGGAAATATGAGTCCAATTTCACGAAAATTGATTTCACTTTTTATGATTTCCTACTCCTATATATATAAGCATCATTTTAAGCTAAAATTTGGATGCTTTTGCCAAATTCGACTCAGTAAAGGCAGACATCAACCCAATATTATGGCAAAAGAAGCAGCTCTCAGCCAATTCTCCTTCAGCCTAAACATGTTTTTTACGTGAATTAATATTAAGCTAAATAACTGATACTGTAAAAGAAACAACCTTCACCCAAAAGCAAAAACTCCATGCGCTTGAACAAATGATTAGAATTAATGGTTTAAAATGCTTTATTTTGTCGGTCTATTTACAAAAGTTAGAAACAATTCAAATCATGATAAAAAACTTAGTAATCGTTGAATCTCCTGCCAAAGCGAAAACCATTGAGAAATTTCTTGGCAAAGATTTCACAGTCAAATCGAGCTTCGGGCATATTCGTGATTTATCGAAAACCCAACTTGGGGTTGATCTTCTTAACAATTTTCAGCCAACCTATGAGGTGCCGAAAGATAAAACGAAAATGGTTAGCGAACTTAAGAAGTTAGCGAAAGAATCAGAAACCGTGTGGCTCGCAACGGACGAGGACCGCGAAGGAGAAGCCATCTCTTGGCACCTATACGAAGCCCTTGGTTTGAAAAAGAATAAGACACATCGCATAGTCTTTCACGAAATCACCAAAACCGCAATAACCGAAGCCATCGAAAAACCGCGCACTATCGATATGAATATCGTGAATGCACAACAAGCCCGCCGAGTGCTCGATCGCCTTGTAGGTTATGAACTTTCGCCAGTGTTGTGGCGCAAAGTGAAACCCTCATTGTCAGCAGGCAGGGTGCAGTCGGTTGCTGTTCGCCTACTTGTCGAACGCGAAGATGAGATAAAAGTGTTTAAATCAACCTCGGCTTTTAAAGTACAAGCTATTTTCCTTGTAAATGAAAACGAAAAGACAACATCTTTTACGGCCGAACTTCCACAACGTCTGAAAACGAAGAAAGAAGCATTAGCATTTCTCGAGAAATGTATTGATGCAGTATTCACTGTATATGATATTGAAAAAACCCCTTTCTCAAAATCACCCGCACCTCCTTTTACTACCTCCACTCTTCAGCAAGAAGCCAGCCGTAAACTCGGCTTCCCAGTAGCACGAACCATGCAGGTAGCACAGCAACTCTACGAAGCTGGTTATATCACCTATATGCGTACCGACTCAGTGAACCTTTCTAACATGGCATTGTCTATGGCCAAAGATGAAATCACAAATCAGTTCGGCAGTGAGTATGTGAAAACCCGTAAATACCAAACAAAATCAAAAGGCGCTCAAGAAGCCCACGAAGCTATCCGCCCTACCTATTTCAATAATCAAACTATCGAAGGCGATGGTCAAAACAAAAAACTCTATGAGCTAATATGGAAACGCGCCATAGCTTCGCAAATGAGCGATGCCAAACTCGAACGCACCACCATCACAATTGACATTTCTACAACAGAAGAGAAATTCGTTAGTAAGGGAGAAAAAATATTGTTCGAAGGCTTCCTGAAAGTCTATATAGAATCGAAGGATGACGAAGACGATGAAAGCTCAGAATACTTACCATCAATATCAAAAGGCGACAAACTTAACCTTCAGGAAATATTAGCTATTCAACGCTTTTCGCAACATCCACCGCGCTATACCGAAGCCAGCCTTGTTAAGAAACTCGAAGAACTTGGCATAGGAAGACCGTCAACCTACGCTCCCACTATTTCTACAATTCAGAAAAGAGAATATGTAGTGAAAGAAACTAGAACCGGAATTTCACGCTCTTTCGATCAAATAGTGTTGAAAAACAATAAAATCAAAGAAGAAACCAAAACAGAAGTTTTCGGGACTGAAACCAATAAACTCTTTCCAACCGATATCGGAACAGTGGTTACCAAGTTTCTTATTGAGAATTTCATAAACATACTAGACTATAACTTTACTGCAAACGTTGAAAAAGAATTCGATGATGTTGCACAGGGACTCATTCAATGGAATAGCATGATTGCAAAGTTTTATGCCCCTTTCCACGAAACAGTCGAAAAAACCATACTCCATTCTGAGAAAGCCAGTGGTGAACGCCTTTTAGGGCAAGAGCCAGGCACCGGAACAAATATGTATGCTAAAATTGGCCGTTTCGGACCTATCATTCAGATAGGAGAAAAAACCGATGAGATTAAGCCTCGCTTTGCTTCCATGCCAAAAGATCAAAGCATTGAAACCATTACACTTGAGCAAGCTTTAGAACTATTCAGATTACCTCGCAGCCTTGGCAATTTCGAGGATCTCGAAATGACAGTTGCCGTTGGAAGATTTGGCCCCTATGTCAAACATGACGGAAAATTCTTTTCTCTTTCTAAAACAGATGACCCTTATGAAGTTTCAATAGAACGTGCTATCGAAATTATTCAGAAAAAAAGAGAAGGAGGCGAAACTAGCAATAAAACCATATTGAAAGAGTTTCCCGAAAACGACGATGTTAAGATAATGAATGGTCGCTATGGCGCTTACCTAGTATACAAGAAAGAAAATTATAAAATTCCTAAAGGAGTAAAGGCTGAAAATCTTTCATTGGATGCCTGCATTAAAATAATCGAAGACCCAGAAAGCAAATCGAAAAAGAAAAAATTCACTCGTAAATCCAAATAACACACAAGCTGAATGGATATACAGCTATATTTCAAGCCCATTATTCAGCCTAAAGAGGATAATGTTAACTTCAATTCCGACCAATTAGGATCCGTCATTAAAGGATACTTCCATGAAGATGAGTTCCCTGATGTTACAGGAATGGATATTGCACTTATTGGAGTTGGAGAAGATCGCAATTCTATTCATAATCATGGATGTGCAGAAGGCCCCAACGCAATAAGAGAGCAATTATACAGCTTATATAAAGGGCCTAATACACCGAAAATTATTGACTTAGGAAATATCAACATTGGTCATTCAACAGATGACACTTATTATGCTGTTACCAACATAATGGTTGAATTACTCCGAATAAATGTTATTCCTATTATTATTGGTGGAAGTCAGGATATTTGTTGGGCTATGTACAAAGCCTACGAGCAACTCAATCAGGTTATTAATATAGCCGCTGTTGACAGAATGTTCGATTTAGGAAAAAATGAAGATGAGCTCAATTCAGAACAGTACTTGCATAAAATGATTATGAGTGAGCCCAATTTTTTGTTTAATTATAGCAATATTGGCTATCAAACTTATTTGGTTAGTCAATTGGGAATAGATTTAATGAAGAAATTGTTTTTCGATACATACCGTTTGGGATGGGTCAGGCAACATTTGGAAGAAGTAGAACCCATGGTTCGGAATGCAGACATGATGAGTATAGATATATCTTCTGTTCGACAATCAGATGCTCCTGGAAATTGTAACCCACGTGCCAACGGATTTTATTCAGAAGAACTTTGTCAAATAGCACGATACGCGGGAATGAGCGACAAAATGACTTCCTTCGGGATATTTGAAGTCAACCCTAAGCTTGATTCTTTAAATCAAACCTCATCTTTGGCTGCTCAAGCAATATGGTATTTTGTAGATGGATTTTATGCTAGAAGAAAAGATTATCCTTTAGTAGCAAAAGACGATTACATTAAATACATTGTATCAATTAAGACACAGACTTACGAGATTATTTTCTTTAAATCCAAAAAATCAGATCGTTGGTGGATGGAGATTCCTTATGTTCTCAAAAACAAGAATATTGAACGTCATCATTTGGTACCATGTTCCTATAATGATTATCTAATTGCTTGCAATGATGAAGTGCCTGATAGATGGTTGCAATTTTACAGCAAGTTTCAATAAGAAAAGCATAGGTGAAAGGCTTAGATTAGAGTCAAAATTCGAAAATTTAAATTAAACTCTGCAAACGTTTCCCCCAAACCAATTAAGTAGTTTATTTCATCAGTTTTTGAATATAAAGCAAATGACAACTTACGAAAAGGAGTTTATTTTGGTAATCTGCTTTAGTAGGCTCTACCTTGTTTCCCTTCAATAAAATTCAAAAAGGCTTTATTTACAACTTTATTCCCCCCTGGGGTTGGATATTTCCCTGTGAAATACCAATCTCCTGTGTGATTTGGACAAGCATCATGCAAATCTTCAATTGTTTGATATACAATTTGAACTTCGGCATGAGTTTCTTTTGGAGTAAGTAACTCTGAAATCTTGTTAGACATCTGTTCTATTGTAAAAGGCTTATATATTTCCCTAACATAATTCACGATTTCTTCTTTTGGAAGTTTTTCCTGAGCTTTTGATTTATTATACACTTCATTAATTATATGTTCCTGATGGGTCTCTTTTAAAAGGGAAATTGCTGCTTTAAATGCAATAAAATCATTCAGTTTTGCCATATCAATTCCATAACAGTCAGGATAACGTAATTGTGGAGCAGAAGAAGCTATGATGATTTTTTTGGGGCCTAACCTATCAAGAATTTTTATGATACTTTGTTTTAACGTTGTCCCTCTCACAATAGAATCGTCTAATACCACTAAATTATCAACACCTTTTCTAATTGTACCATAAGTAATATCGTAAACATGGGCAACCAAATCGTCTCGCTGTGAATCTTCAGTAATAAATGTACGAAGTTTTATATCTTTTACTGCAACTTTTTCCACTCTTGGTGAAAGGGATAATATAGCATCAATTTCTTTAGCTTCAGGATTAGCTCCTAATTTCATCAACTCATCTCGCTTAACAGAGTTACAAAAAGTGTTTAGTTCTTCTATCAATCCATTAAATGCATCAGCTGCTGTATTGGGAATAAAGGAGAAAACTGTGTTTTCAAAATCATAATTTACAGCTTTTAAAATAGAAGGAGAAAGCAACTTTCCTAGTTTTTTCCTTTCCTGATATATTTCTTTATCTGTCCCACGAGAAAAATATATTCTTTCAAAGGAACAAGACTTTTTTATTGTAGGTTTTATACATTCTTTCTCGGAAATCTCCCCATTTCGTTTAATAATCAAGGCATTCCCGGGTGTCAATTCATGAATTGATTCATAAGGCACATTAAATACTGTCTGAATAACAGGACGTTCTGAGGTTACTACTACCACTTCGTCGTCACGGTAGTAGAAAGCTGGCCGAATCCCCCCTGGGTCACGAACAACAAAAGCGTCTCCATGGCCCATTAAGCCAGCAATTACATATCCTCCATCCCAATTCTTACATGACTCTGTCAGAATTTCTTGCACGTCTATATATTTTGCAATCAGAGGAGATATTTGTTTTTTAGAATATCCTTCTGACTTGTATTTTTTGAATAGTAATTCGTTAGCTTCATCTAGATAATTTCCTATTTTTTCCAAAACCGTTACAGTGTCAGAAGTTTCAACAGGATGTTGACCTATTTCTATCAAGCGTTTAAAAAGTTCATCGACATTGGTAAGATTAAAGTTCCCTGCCAATACCAAGTTTTTGGTCATCCAATTGTTAGCCCTAACAAATGGATGAGTATTTTGAATACTATTTTTCCCGAAAGTACCATAACGCAAATGTCCTAAAAACAATTCGCCAGTGAAATCAATATTATGTTTTAACCAATCAATATCGAGCATACTTTCTGGATGCTTTTCTTTCAAATCATTGAAAGGTTGATATATTTCGGAAAAAATTTCTTTTATTGCAGATGGGGATACAGAACGCAGACGGTTGATATATTTACAACCAGGTTCTACATCAAATTTTATATTTACCACACCTGCTCCATCCTGACCTCGGTTGTGCTGCTTTTCCATCAATAAATATAACTTATTTAAGCCATACATAGTATTCCCATATTTGGCAAGATAGTATTCCATTGGCTTTAGTAAACGCAGGAGGGCAATTCCACATTCATGTTTAATCTGTTCGCTCATGTTTGTATAATTAAATGCAAATGTACAATTTCTGATGATGTGCAGGATGAAATATGATAAATTGTTAATTATCCATCTTAAATGTTACCGTATAAAAATCATCCTATGCTTTTAAAATCAAGCATTAAGGCTTTCATGGAAGTCATTTTAAGTTCTTTTTTTAGACAGTAAGTTAGTGCTCAAACAGAAGACTTTTGCTCGGCAATTTAATTTTTCACAACAAAAGTCTTCTTTTGTGGCCCAACTCCCTTAATTGTCAAAGATTTCCATTCTTTTGGAAGAACAGGGTGCTTCTGGACTATTCCCTTAGATGTAATATGTAATCCACCAAAACCAAACATTACAACTTGCAACAAGCCCCCGGCTCCTGTTGCAAAATAAGGATTATTACTAGTTGCCGATTCAGCAAGTGCACCAAAGGGAAGGCGCTTATTAGGCTCGTAACTACTTTTAAATAATCGATATGCATTGGTCGGATCACCTGTTCTTGCGAAAATAACAGCAAAAATTGATTTACCCATTGCAGGACCATCAGCTAAAAGTTTTGGCTCATAGTAATGTAAATCTTTTTGTATAGTTTCTTTATTGGTAATAATATTTAAGGGGTAGGCCAAAAGATTGACATCAGCTTGCTTGATCATTTCTCCCTCATACTTGCTATGCTCCATGGTTGTTCCGTCAGGAAATGAAAGCACTTTTATAAGTGATGCAACTTTATCCCACTCAGGATCTGGTTTAATTTTCAATTCTCTTGAAGCAAGGGAAGCTAATTTCAAAACAGTTTTCGCCGAGCCATTGGTAAATGCATTATCGTCAACGTTTGGTGCAAACTCATTAGCACCAATAACATTCTTAATTGAATAACTTCCATCCGGATTTTTACTTACACGACTGAGCCAGAAATCAGCCACTACCTTTAGTAAGGGATACCCCTTGTCCTTTAACCAAAGTTTATCTTTCGTAACAAGATAGTAGTTCCAGAAAGAAATACCTACATCTGCAGTAATATGATGTTCGAAGGTTCCTGTTAAGGCCCAAGTGGGGCAAGCTTCTTCGCCTGTATTATCGCTTTCCCAAGGAAACATAGCGCCTTTGTACCCAAAATTAATTGCTTTATGTTTTGCCCCTTCTAATCTATCGTACCTATAGTTAACAAGTGAAAGCGCAATATCTTGGTTTAGTAATAACAAAGGAGGAAACATCCATAATTCAGCATCCCAAAATATGTGACCATTATATCCCTGAGAAGACAAACCCATTGGCGAAATACTCAAATCTGATTGCTCTCTTCCAAATGAGTACAAATGGAATAGAGCTAAGCGAACATCTTGTTGTGATTGTAAATCTCCTTCAATTATAATATCTCCTTCCCAAAGTTTTGACCAATATGTTTTGTGTTGATTTAATAAGTCTCTGTGAGGAGTTAACAAATTAAAAATAACAAAACGTTCTGATTCTGATTGTGGATCAGCAAAATCCTGAGTCGTACATTCAGCAGCAGTCCATGCAAAATCGAGAGAAGTTCCTTTTTTAATTTCTTTTTCAAAGGATAATCTATTATCATATTCAGAAACTTTTTCCTGAACCAACACAGGTCTTTGATTTTTTCGTGTTGAGTTGATATCGTACCAGATGAAACTTGCAGTTGTTGCCACTAAATGTTTGCCCATCTTGCTCCATGCAATGGTTTGAAGGATAGGGATAGTGGTTTCTCCATCAATTAATGTTCTAAAATTACTTTGGGGTGTTTGATAATCTAATGGGGTTACGATTTTCCCACAAACCTTCAGTTTAATATTTTCCTTAGCTTGAATTGAAATATCGAGATATCCTGTATAGGGCACATTTCGGAGTGCAATGATTGAATAATTAATAAGTGCTTTATCTTTAAAGTTGAAAGATGTGCTTAAATAGCCTTCTTTCATATTTAAAGTTTGTTTCCAATTACTAACATTTCCTTCTGTAACTTTCTCTCCATCAATTTCAATCTCCATATTACCAAAATTCATCCCTTGAATAATTTGGCTAACACCAAGGTTTGATTCTTTATCGTAAACATTATTTAGAATAATTTGCTTTACGCCAAAAGGTTTTTCAGATGATAAAATCCCGATTCGGCCATTGGCTAAAACAACTCCAGTATAATCCTTAGCATTTGAGGTGGATATATTCCATGCATCATTCTGTCCAAAAACAGACAGCATAACAACGGAAAGCAATAAAAGTAAAGTTAGTTTCATTCTTAAATGGGTATTAATATTGTCGACAGCAACAAAATTAGCCAAATTAACTTAGGGAACTCAAATTTATGTCTTAAACAATATTATTCGCCGAATTATTTAAGGTGCCAAAATATAATCACGAATTTTAATTGTGCTTATTCTTATAAATGTTAATGTGTTGTGATGCATTGAAAAGTTAGATTCTTATTATTGATTGAATTATCTTTGACTTCTAATTCGAAAAAAAAATGGCAATAATGCCTACGTCAAGCGTAGGCTTTATTGCCTGGAAATGTTCCTGGTAAAACCAACCGCATCACTGATTTTTATTTACCAGATAGAGTACACGATTAAACATCAATTAATCATTAAATTATCGAGGCAAAAGTACAACAATTTTCGAGAATAACATGTAGGATTTGGATGATTTTTTTGTAGGGAAATTCTGATTTTTTTGTAGGTCTTTCCCTACGCGTCGTTGCTGTCATCATAAAAACACTTACCAGTCTAATTCACTTTGTGCTGATAATCAATCTTAAAGACTTACGAAATTGAGGTTTTTTAATCAAAAAGTGATTTAATTTAAAATGAAAACAACCATAATAATCGGAAAATATCTCTATGAATTAAATTCAAATATTCATGATTTTGCTCCCAAATCCAAAAGTTTAAATGCAAAATTTACAATTGAAAGATGAATTTTAAGCTTTTTCAGGAGCAAAATTGAAGCTAGTATGACTAAAAGTCTGCCTTTTTATGCTTAAAAAGTCGAAAGCGAAAATTAAATACAGAAAGGAACTTGAAATTTAAAAATATTTGGGACTTTGAATTTTGCTAATTACATCAATCTGTATTTCGTTCACTGCTTTCTCAATTTCTTCCCTAACTTTCCTGTTTTCTCATCTCTGTTTCATTGAAAATTTCTAAAATTGCAAACACTTTCGCTTTAAATATTTAAATATTCATATTTTCAAAGAACATTTGGCTGCATTATATTCAATTTAAAACCTAAATCGGATATTAGGAGTCCTTTTTTATTGCTCAACTATTTTCTTTGCATTCGCTACTTTGTATTTATCTCTTCTTAATTTTATTCAATCAATCAATCGCTTAAAAATTGAAAATTCTAAATTGAAGCTATTCCTATCGGAGAATCCCCTTTAAATTATTGACTGTTAATTTCGATAAAAGTATTTTATTTCTTGCAATTCCAAAATTCTTTCTACTTTTATGAACAAAATAAAACCCCTTTTGTTATAGAGTTCACAATTTAGAAAAAGATGCCGCAAGATTACATACCCGTCCTGATTCAGCTCATCATAGCCCTTGGTTTTATTGCAACTACCATTGGTTTGAGCCACATTATAGGAGCCAAACACTACTCTAAGGCTAAACTCGAGAACTTCGAGTGTGGCATCGAAGGTTTGGGCAATGCACGTAGCCCTTTTTCGGTAAAATACTTCCTCATCGCCATACTTTTTGTGTTGTTCGATGTCGAAGTAATCTTCATGTATCCCTGGGCAGTCAACTTTCAGGCACTTGGCAAGGATGGTTTCCTCGAGATGTTCTTATATATCCTGCTCGTGTTGGCAGGCTTCATTTATATTCTGCTCAAAGGGGCTTTTAAGTGGGATAAACCTTCCTAATCAATATAAAAAGACCGCAATATAATGGCAATACTTCCTTCAAATATCAACCCACCCATCATCACTGAGATGCCCGATGGCGTTCAGGGGAAAGGATATTTTGCCACTTCCTTCGAAAAAGCCGTTGGCTTGGCACGTAAGAATTCTATCTGGCCGCTACCCTTCGCCACCTCTTGTTGTGGCATCGAATTTATGGCAACCATGGGTGCACACTACGACCTTGCTCGCTTTGGTTCGGAAAGACTTAGTTTTTCGCCCCGCCAAAGCGACTTATTGATGGTTATGGGCACTATTGCAAAGAAAATGGGACCTGTTTTGCGTGAAGTCTACATACAAATGGCAGAACCCAAGTGGGTGATAGCAGTGGGAGCCTGTGCTTCGAGCGGCGGTATCTTCGACACCTACAGCGTGCTTCAGGGCATCGACCGCATCATCCCTGTTGATGTATACGTACCCGGTTGTCCTCCCCGTCCAGAACAAATTATTGATGGGATTTTAAGAATACAAGACCTCATCGGCAACGAACATCTCAGAAGAAGAAGTTCAAAAGAGTACGATGATTTGATGCACTCATATAACATGGAATAAACTTTTGAGGACTATGAAGAAAACCCAACGGAATGCAGCGATTTTAGTAGTATTAAATTTAATTAGTATTTTTGTATTCTAAATGTGAAGCTATGCAACAACTGATAATAAATATAACCAATGAGAGCAAAGGCAGGTCTTTGATCAACTTCTTGAAACAATTGGATTTTGTTAAAATTGAAAAAGTAAGTAAAGAGAAGCAGCTTTTGGAATTCGAGAGTGAAATTAATGAATCTATTAGTGATTTAAAAGAAGAAAAAGTATCTTCCTGGAAAAATAAAAAACTGACTTTGAAAAATGCATAATCTTAATGTTAGCAAAACGGATTATTTTGGGAAGTTAATAAAAAAACTGGCGAAGAAATATCCTAATATAGAGTTGGATGTTGATAGTTTTCTGGATAGTATTGAGAATGTTAAAGACTTGGGGGTTGCTTTAGGGAATAATTTGTACAAAGCAAGAATTAAAAACACAGATAACAGTAAAGGTAAGAGTGGAGGATATAGGCTGATTTCCTATTTGTTACTTACAGAAAACAATCTAACTTTGGTTTACATTTATTCAAAGGCTGAGTTAGCAACCATAAACGAATCAATATTGGACAAAATTGTTCTTGATAGCTTTAATAAAAGCAAATAATTAAGTGTCTTTCGGCAATGTTTTCAAGCACGATAGGATAAAATGAACAATAAAACTTTATAGTAGTAACTCATGTATAAAATAAACCCAGATAGAGACCAATTAGTGCTAAGCAAGCTTCAAAATAGCTTTGCTAATGGTGTTATATCACATGAGTTTTTCACCGATATGCTTTGCATTACTTTGAATAAAGATATCATACACGATGCACTGCTTTTCCTTCGCGATGATGAGGAGTTGCAATATAATTTTCTGACTACCCTTTGTGGGATGCATTATCCTGATAAGGAGCAACTCGGAGTGGTGTATCATTTGCATAGTTTCATTCATAATCATCGCATTCGTATTAAGATTTTCACAGATATTAATGCCCCCATCATACAAACCGTAACCAACATTTGGCCCACTGCCAATTGGATGGAACGCGAAACTTATGATTTTTATGGAATACAGTTCGAGGGACATCCTAACTTAAAGCGTATTTTGAATGTGGATGAAATGACCGACTTCCCAATGCGAAAAGACTTCCCTCTGGAAGATCAAACCCGCGAAGATAAAGATGATACTATGTTTGGAAGAAGAAAAAATGCCTGATCAATGGACGAAAACACAGCACATATCAACACGGAGATGAATCAGGATTACTGGGATAAAGATATCGTTAAGACTGAAGAACACAAGGAGTATAATACACTCAATGTGGGTCCTACGCATCCTGCCACTCATGGCGTTTTCCAAAACATCATGCACATGGATGGGGAGTTTATTGTGGATACCGAGCAAACCATTGGTTATATTCATCGTGCTTTTGAGAAGATTGCCGAGCGTCGTCCGTTTTATCAGATTACCCCTCTCACCGATCGTTTGAATTATTGTTCATCCCCACTCAACAACATGGGTTGGCACATGACCGTGGAGAAATTACTGGGCATAGAAACCCCTAAACGCGTGGATTATCTTCGCATCATCGTCATGGAACTGGCGCGCATTGCCGATCATCTTATTTGCAACAGCGTTATTGCCGTCGATTGCGGTGCGCTCACCGGATTCACCTATCTTTTTCAGGACAGGGAATTCATTTATGAGATTTACGAAGAAATTTGTGGGGCAAGATTGACCACCAATATGGGAAGGATAGGCGGATTTGAACGTAACTTCAGCCCGAAAGCATGGGATAAGATTCGTCATTTGCTAAAGTCGTTGCCCGCAAAGTTAAAGGAGTTTGAAAGACTGCTGGTGCGCAATCGTATCTTTATGGATCGCACTATTAATGTGGGGGCTTTCCCTGCCGAACGTGCCCTGGCGTATGGTTTTACGGGTCCTAACCTTCGTGCCTGCGGTGTGGATTATGATGTCAGGGTGATGAATCCCTATTGTTCTTATGATGAGTTTGATTTCATTGTGCCCATCGGTCAGAATGGTGATACTTACGACCGCTTTATGGTTCGTGAAGAAGAAATGTGGCAGAGCTTGCACATCATCCAACAAGCCCTGGATAAGTTAGATGCTATGGAAGATAAAACCACTTATTTTGCAAAGGATCCACGCTTTGTATTGCCTCCAAAAGAGAAGGTTTACAACAATATGGAAGCGCTTATCTGGCATTTTAAAATCATTATGGGCGAAACGGATATCCCTGCGGGAGAAGTGTATCATTCTATCGAAGCCGGCAATGGAGAGTTGGGTTTTTATCTGGTAAGTGATGGAGGAAGAACGCCTTTCCGCTTGCATTTCCGTCGTCCGTGTTTCATCTATTATCAGGCATATCCTGAAATGGTGAAAGGTTGTATGTTGTCGGATGCCATTGTTACGATGAGTTCCATGAATGTTATCGCCGGGGAGCTGGATGCGTGAGGAAATTAGGCATTAGGCTGTAGGCTTTAGGCTTTAGGAAGAAGGGGAAAGACCCAAGACCCAAATTCCAAATTCCAAATTCAAAGGGGGGAGGGATAGGCTGAAGGTTGATACTTGCCTACCGGCAGGTAGGGGCTTATTGGGTTAGAAAAGGTTTAATATCAATATTTTAAAAGCAAAATAACGAAAATCTATAAGCAAAAAACGAGAACCTAGAGCCAAAAAATGAAAATCTAGAGCCAAAAAACGAAAATCTAGAGCCGTAAAACTAAAATCTAGAGCCAAAAAACGAAAACCTAGAGCCGAAAAATGAAAATCTAGAGCCGAAAAACAACTAACTTAGAGCCAAAAAATGAAAATCTAAAGCCGAAAAACGAAAATCTAAAGCTGAAAAACGAGAATCTAAAGCCAAAAAACGTAAAGTTGCTTTCGAAAAATGAACATCTAAAGACTTATAACGGAAATCTGGTTATGAATTTTGAGTTATGAGTTATGAGTTTTTTGGGGGTATGAGGGATGAAAGTTTTTTGGATTATTTTTATTTGATATATGTTGGTGATAATTATTGTATTATGTAAGCATTAAAGGGATTTTGGGATGGAAATGTGTTAGGAAGAAAAATTAAATTTGCTTTTATTCAATTTAAAACATTATATTAGCGCCCAAAAATTTAAACTAAATGCCTTATGACAAATGACCAACAAGCCGAAATGAACATGTTTGACGGATTTGATGCTGAATTAACAGCTGATAGCACCGTTTT
>CAIXTV010000007.1 GCA_903922465.1 uncultured bacterium | reverse complement strand
TTTATCGGATATCCGAATAGTAGAATATAATATAAAAACTGTAAACGACATCTATTTGAATTATCTGGAAAACAATTATAGGTTGACTGAAGAAGAGATTGAAACCTTGACTGAAATTGCATTGCAAATACCTCATATAGGAGGCGATGCGGTGTACACTGCCCGTATTTTGTTGGGATTAGATCCTGATCAAAATAAAGTGCCTTATTTTCAATTGCCAACTGTTAAAAAGCTAATTATAGGTATCAATGTTTTTCCAAATCCTGCTCAGGATATAATACATTTTGATTTTAGTAATTATATTGAAGAAGCTCCTGTTTCAATCGAGATTTTTAATGCTTTAGGTCAAATTGTACTTAAAGATAATAGTACATTACAAGCAGATATTCATTTAAACATTAAACATTTGCAAAATGGTATCTATTATTATAAAGTAAGGCTTGAAAAATCCAATATTACCAATGGCAAAATAATGATTAACAAATAAATATTAATAATAACAGGTAGTACTCATGTACTACCTGTTGTTTTTTCGAAATGAAAAAATACTTTATCATATTATTTGTTTTGCTATTTGGAAAAGGGTTTGCTCAAAATTTAGTTCCAAATCCTAGTTTTGAGGATTATATTGATTGTCCAATTTACTATAGTGAAATTGCCAAGGCAATCCCATGGTTACCTACCTTTCGTTACTTTGTAAATGGTGCACTTTATACCTCCTCTGATTTTTATAATATATGCAATAATAATATAAATAATAATGTAGGTATTCCTTGTCCTAATCAAAATTCTGCTGTAAATTTTTACCAAAGCCCACATACAGGGATGGGTTTTGCAGCTATCATACTTCTGCAATCAGCAACAATAAACTATCGTGAATATTTAGAAGTAAAACTTACCGATTCTTTGAAACAAGGGAAAAGATATTGTGTAGAATTTTGGGTTAATTTTGCAGGAGATAAATATGCTACTGATGCAATAGGAGCTTGTTTATCAAAGGATACCTTATATGGCTTAGGAGGTCAATGGGTTTGTTTAATTAATGCAACGCCTCAAATTAATAATCCGGCAGGTAATATATTAAAAGATACTATAAATTGGGTGTTAATATCTGATACCATGATAGCGGGGGGGGGGGAAAAATTTATTACCATTGGCAATTTCAAAAATGATAATGAGACTTTTCTAGATACCGTTTTGTATTTTAATGAAGCAATTGCATATTATTTAATAGATGATGTTTCTGTGATAGAATGCGAGCCTGTTATACCCTCACCGGATGGAAATATTATTGTGTATCCTAATCCTATGGATGATGAACTTGCAATGGAAGCAAAATGGAATACAGATTTAATAACATTTGATATTTATAATTCAATTGGGCAAATTGTTTATAAAGGGTATATGGTGGATAAGACGGTGGTTTATACTGAAGGCTTTGCTGCCGGGGTTTATATGATTAGGCTTAAGTATGGTGGGAGGATGATTTATAAGAAAGTCGTGAAAATAAATTGATCCCGATGGATCGGGAGAGAATTGACAATGAAAATGAATAAATTAGAATTAAAAATTAATAATGATGGAAAAACAGAATTTATTAGGCGTATTTATGATTCGGCAAGGACGGGGTATAATGAAACTTTTGCTTATGTTTATTCTTCTTTTACATTACTCAGCTAATTGCTCAACTATTATATATGTGCGTAATCCCGAAGAATATAATGGTATGACGAGAGATGAATTGTTTAAAGAGATTGTGAATAATGAAGAAATGTTCGGAGAATTGCAAGAGCAATATAATTTTTATGATAGGGATATGCTATATGAGCAATTGAAAACTGATAGTGGTTTAATTGTGATGGGAACAGAGCTTGATTATAAATTTATTGATTTTATCAATGCAATGGAAAGTGAATCGGGTGCATATTATAGATTATATAGGGAAGCTTTAGAAGCCGAAGAGTATGAACTTGCCCGCCAATATTTGAGTAGTTTGTCTGATTTAAGGATAGTAGAACGAAATATCAGCCTTGTAAATGATATTTATTTGAATTATCTGGAAAACAATTATCAATTGACTGAAGGAGAGATTGAAAACTTAACTGAAATTGCATTGCAAATACCTCATGTGGGAGGCGATGCGGTATATACTGCGAGGATTTTATTGGGATTAGATCCTGATCAAAATAGAGTACCTTATTTCCAATTACCGATTGTTAAAAAGCTAATTACCAGCGTAAGTGTTTATCCAAATCCTGCAAAAGACCTGATTAACTTCGATTTTAGTAATTATATTGAAGAAAGCAATGTTACAATTAAGCTTTATAATAATATGGGGCAAATGGTACATCACATTAATACTACTTTGCAACCTTCTTATCAAATGAATGTTGAGAAGTTTAATAGCGGCATATATTATTATAAAATAATATGTACTAAAAATGATATTGCCAAAGGTAAAATTATGATTAATAGATAGATTTTAATTTTATTGCAGGTAATGCATGATGCATTACCTGCAATTAATATTATGAAAAAAAGTTTAATCATTATATTTGTTTTTCTATGTAGTAAAGGCTTTGCTCAGAATCTTGTACCAAATCCAAGTTTTGAGTTTTATATTAATTGTCCAACTGATTTCATTCAAATAGAAAAAGCAATTCCTTGGCTACCCACATTTCGTTACTTTGCAAATGGTGTACTTTTTACTTCTTCTGATTTTTATAATGAGTGTAACAATAGTATAAATAATGATGTTGGTGTTCCCTGTCCTAATCAGGATCCTCTAGTTAAATTTTGTCAAAATCCACATTCAGGAATTGGATATGCTGCTATTATACTAATGCAACCAGCGTTATCTAACTATAGAGAATATTTAGAAGTAAAGCTAAATGATTCCCTAAAACATGGGAAAAGATATTGTGTTGAGTTTTGGGTGAATTTTGCAGGAGATAAATATGCTACGGATGCTTTGGGAGCTTGCTTATCAAAAGATACCTTATATGGTTTATGTAGTCAATGGGCTTGTTTAATCAATGCGATACCTCAGATTAATAACCTGGCAGGTAAAATATTAAAGGATACCATAAATTGGGTGTCTGTATCCGATACTATGACTGCCCAAGGTGGGGAGCAATTCATCACTATTGGAAATTTTAAAAACGATTCATTAACGTTATTAGATACTGTAAATTATTATCCAGCCGGTTGCGCTTATTATTTGATAGATGATGTTTCTGTGATGGAGTGTGAGCCTGTTATACCCACTCCTGATGGAAATATTGTTGTTTATCCTAATCCTGTGGATGATGAACTTGCAATGGAAGCAAAATGGAATACAGAATTAATAACATTTGACATTTATAATTCAATTGGGCAAATTGTTTATAAAGGGAGTATGGTGGATAAGACGGTTATTTATACTGAAGATTTTAGTGCGGGGGTGTATATGATTAGGCTAAAGTATGGTGGGAGGGTGATTTATAAGAAGGTGGTGAAGATCAATTAATAA
>CAIXTV010000006.1 GCA_903922465.1 uncultured bacterium | reverse complement strand
TGAAAACTTACTTGTGCTTTGATAGCTGTGAGCATCTGCTCGATTTTATGTTTGAGTGCTTGTCTCATAATCCGAAAAACTCAATTGTCCTACCCCGAAAGCCGGAAATAGGATAGCTTGGGGTCATAATGAGAATTGCTGATTAAGTACCCTAGACTGTACAGTATTGAAGAAATGATGGCAGACCATCGTCTTGCTGATGCTATGGGACGATCAGCATATCAAGTAATGTCAGCGGTGCATCAACGATATTCAGAGAAGGCAGAGGATAAGTTTTATGCCATGATTGGCGCAATCACGACCGAACGATTGGATAATTTGGACAATCAGCTACTTGACCCTGCGGAATATTTCATGCGAGTTTGTGAAGCGAAAGGCGACTATTCATTTATCTATTGCGCCGCGCCGCGTAGTGAGGTCATAGGAAGATGTTGGCGACCTGTCGCTGGTCAAATTCCGCCAGTTATTTCAGGACTTCTTCCGTATGGTGGTGGACAGTCTGGACACTTAAAAGAGTCTCACCTCCAGTTGGACAATATGTGCCGAATGAGTTTTGGTACTGTGAATCCAAATGCCATAAAGACTATAAATGCGTTTTTACTGAGCAACAATACTATCTCATCACCGTGCGATTTCGCAGATGCCATACTTGAATGCCTAAGACTGAGAGGTTTTTCTGGGTGTGGTGACTACCTAGAATTGGAGGATGGATATTTTTTCTCACAGTCAACACTCACACGTTCCGAAGATATTTTTGTGGCTATCTCCACAGACGTTCGATGGACTTATGGAGGGCCAGGGCTGCTGATACAATCAAATGGTACGGACATAAATAATTTTTGTGATGTTGGTGTCTTTATCGGACGATACCCGAAGACAAGTGAATCAATCAACATAGGGTAGAAAATAGCAATGAATAATATTTTTTTGGAGTAAATATATGATATTTGAAAGAGGACACTTTGACAGAAGCATTATTCAAGAATCAATGATTAAAGCTTCTTTAAATGAATCCAAGATATTTAAGTCAGAATCTGCTTCATTTTCTGTTGAACCAACAGTATTTTTATCTCATAAACACGATGACTTGAAAGATTTACAAGGGGTAATGGGGGCGTTAAAAGATTTGAAGGCTAAAATCTATATTGATAGTATGGATAATAAAATGCCTAATCACACATCAGGCGAAACTGCTCTTAGAATAAAAGAGATAATAAAATACTGTAACAAATTTGTTCTTTTAGCGACGGATAAAGCTATTGAATCATTTTGGTGTAATTGGGAACTTGGTATCGGGGATACGCATAAATACATTGAACATATTGCAATATTGCCCATGAAGGAAAAGGGAGCGTCCGATTATTCATATAAGGGTAATGAATATCTTCAGATATATCCAACTATTGATTATTATGGAAGCGGAAAAACATATAACACTGGTCAATCAATAACTGAAGGATATTATGTGTGCAAGCCTATAAATGAAAAATGTGTTAGGGTGATTACACCATTAAAAACTTGGCTCAATGAGAAATAATTATGATGATAAAATATCAAGTTATTTTAATTGGCGACAAGAATCCATTAATCGACAACATTCTTGATGTTCTATTTTTCCATATTGCTGAACTAGGTTTAAATAAGGAATCAACTCTTGTTATTGATGAAAGTAATTTTCATGTGGCATACAAGAAAAATTCGCCAACTTTTTGCTTATATTTTGGTAATACTGTAGGTGATTTTAAAAACTTAGACATATTAGATGCTTTAATAAAAGATGCAATGCTGGTTTTACCTGTTGTGACTGATTTAGCTAAATGTGCAGCATCAATACCAGAGTCGCTAAAAAATATAAATGCCTTTCCATTATCTTCATTAAACGAAGTAGAAAAACTTGTTGCGTGTATTCTTGAAGGTTTAAGTTTATTAAGGCTTTCAAGAAGACTGTTTATTAGCTACAAAAGAGATGAATCTACCGCTGTAGCTATTCAATTATTTGAGCAACTGGAAAAAAATGGTTTCGATGTTTTTTTAGATACGCACAGCATTAGACCTAGTGAACCTTTTCAAGAAGAGCTTTGGCATAGAATGGCAGACACTGATGTTGTCGTGTTGCTAAATACTAAAGGTTTTCTTAATAGTAATTGGACAACAGAAGAACTCGCAAAAGCAAACTCAATGTCAATTGGCATTCTACAATTAATTTTCCCAGATCATACATTAGAGAGAGAAGCTGAAATAAGTATTCCTTTCCAATTAACTGATTCAGATTTTCTTGATAGTCGTAGGCTTAAGGATGAAACCATCAAAATGGTTATTGCTCAGGTGGAATCATTAAGGGCAAGGAGTCTTGCTGCAAGACGAGATAATATGATAACTGAATTTATTTCTTCTGTTCGTAAGAAATTAAAGGTAGATTTACAATCAGAAAAATTCATGATTGTAATAGATTCTAATGAAAAAGAGCATATAGTTATTCCTACGGTTGGTGTTCCTCAAGCATTTACATATAATCAATCAGTAGAATTAGTTTATCAAATTAAATCAAGAGAAGCAGTTGATATTTATCTATTATATGACCATAGAAATATTCGAGAAAAATGGCTAAAACACTTGGAGTGGTTAGATAATTATCTTCCAATAAAATCAATTAAAATTGTTGAAGTAGAGCAATGGTTAATGAAAATTTAAATAAAATATTTCTTTCCGCAAGCATTCCATCTCGTGAAAGGAACAAGAAATACTATGACACAGCAGATATATTAGCAATTAGGGATGCTGTCCGTGCTTTAGCGACTGTTGTTATTCCAAACGCCCATTTAGTTTGGGGAGGGCATCCATCTATAACACCTTTGATAAGATTTGTTATGGAAAAAATGAGTGTTAATGTAAAAGAGCATATAACTTTGTATCAATCTTTATATTTTGAAAAATTTTTCCCAGAAGATAATTTTGCATTTGAAAATATCGTACAAACAGAAAAAACCGATGAACGAGAAGAAAGCATTTTAATTATGAGAAAAAGAATGTTTTCAGAAAATAACTTCAAAGCTGGAATATTTATTGGTGGAATGGAAGGAATTGAAGATGAATTTGAATTATTTTCAGTTGCTCATCCAAATGCAATAGTTTTACCTATTGCCAGTACAGGAGCGGCGGCTAAAATTGTATTCGATAAATACAAACACGAGAAAAATTTTGATAACAGGTTATTAGAAGATTACGCATATATGGCTTTGTTTAGAGATTTTCTTTCTGAATATATACGCTGATTAACTTGTAAGATAGGTAGAGCGATAGCGAAAACCATCACAAACATAAGAATTTTAAGGAAATCATAGTTTGACATAGATGATGCCTCTTAGGGTTATGTGCGTACATTTTTTGTAAGTTCCAGTGCCTATTCTTATGCTAAAAACGATCTGTGTTACTGAAAACTTGGCAGATGTTGGGGGTTGGGGAGCAACGGAACAGCCAACCGGCTTAAGACGATTACATCGTTTGTTTAAATGAACCCAAAGTTTTAACATCATAAACGTTAAAGCTAGTAATAGTTAGGCTTTGAATGGCACTTGGATTCCTTGGTATACGTTTTCACAATGTTAGGCATTGAAACACCTTTTTAGCATTCAATCTAATAGCGATAATCCATATTATCGGTATTAGTTGTGCTTCAAATATTAGTATTTAATTTAAAACTAATTCAATATTGACTTTTTTCTAAAGTAGCTATAATAGCTATTAAGTATTTTCTAACCACCAGGAACCATGAACATGAAAACCATCTCTGCGAAAGAAGCCAAGAACTCATTTGGTAGCTTCATCGACTCGGCACAAAGGGAACCCGTGATGATCACCAAAAGAGACCGCCCGATAGGGATATTTTTCTCCATGCAAGATGTGGAGTCATTGATCCAAGTGGGCGATGCTTTCAAAAAAGAAATCAATGACGGTATCCTTTTAGGGATCGCCGATTCCGAAGCGGGGCGTGTCATCCCCTTTGACACAAGCTTTGCCGAAAACTTAAAAATGGAGCTGAGGACTAGATTAGCCCATAAAAAACAGGTAAATGAAAACTTATAATATTGTCATCACTCCATCAGCAAAAAACTGTTTGCTGGATATTTTTGAATATATCGCCCTTGATAACTTGGGAAGGGCTGAAAGTTTTATAGATGAAATGGTTGAAGCCTTCACCAAAACACTTTCTGTTTTTCCGTTAGCCGGAAAAGTTTACGAAGGGCTTGAAACAAAAATGGAAATAAGAAGCTTGGCTTATAAAAAATATGTCTGTTTTTATTGGGTAAAAAACGATGCCGTTGAAATACTGTCCATCCTAAACTCGGCACAGAATATTAAAAATATTCTAAGCTCAATCGGTTTTATGGAATAACTTTATCTGTAAATGGCAAACATCATGGAAAATGGAAACCACAACCGTTACAAAACCAGTGCCTTACAGGAAGCTAAAAAAGAAGCCGATGAAGGATTTTTTGTTTCCCAAGAAGCTATCATTAACTGGCTTGATTCATGGGGAAGTGAAAACGAGTTACCACCTCCTGAAGCCGACTTGTCGCCCCATCGAGCCGTAAACAACGAATTCCCTATTATGTCCTATGCAGGGATTGCCCAAGGTCTATGGGGAGACTCCGCCGCCGACTCGGACAATTTTATCCGTAACGAAAGGGAATAAAAACTACATGATCCAATAAAAAAGCCCCGTTTAACCCAGGGTTTTTTATAGTTCGAATAGCTAACCAATTTTAGTTAATCCCATTCTTCCCTTAGGTTTTTAAGGAAACTGTCAATTTCTTCAACAGATTCAAACAGCCCGCTACCTGAATTAGCCCCGATCATGGACGACAAGGTAAGCTTGCCATCGGCAAGCTTACCTTCCCTGAGCATCCTCACCATTTGTTCCGATGAATACTCTGTTTTTACAGGCTGGATAGCTTCAAGCAGTTTTAAGAATTTTTCTTGTTCAAGTTCTTTTACGGTAGTCATGCCGGAAATTTAAAAATTAATCACCAATGGTACTATTGTATAACATACATCAGATTGTCAAATTTAAAAAAACCAATATAATCAAAATAGTATTGTTAAATAATAGATTAATATTATTTAAAAACCATATAATAATTAAATGTTTATTGTTTAATTTCAATATATGAATAAACTGCCCGACTGACCGGACTACAGCGAATTTTGAGTGAAGAAAATGAACCCGGAACTAAATAGATTTTACGAACAGGACATCACCCCAGACATTGAAAGCCTGTTTAGTTTGGCCTCTTCCCTGAATGATAAAATCAACTCGTTAAAAAGTAGTGATGAATCGCTATGGGGAGTCATTGCCCAAAAACTGAAGGTAGATTGGACTTACCACTCCAACAGCCTTGAAGGTAGCACCCTGACATTAGGCGAAACATTTTTTTTCATTAGCGAAGGTTTGACCGTTGAGGGTAAACCGTTCAAAGATTTTCTTGATGCTAAAAACCATGTTGAAGCGATTGACTACCTCTATGAAATCGTCAGCAACCAACGGGACATTTCAGAATATGTGATCAAAGAGATCAATGCCCTTTTGTTGTCGGGAGTCACTTACACCGTTGCCCAGAGTAGCCAAGGCGAGAAGGTTAAAAAGAAGCTGACCCCAGGCGAGTACAAAAAACAGCCTAACCATGTTTTACAGGCTGATGGCAATATCCATTGGTATGTTGACCCGATCAATGTCAAAGACCAAATGGAAGAGCTAGTTAATTGGGTAAACAACCAAGCTCAGACCCTGAACCCGATTTATGTGGCTTCCGTGGCTCATTATAACTTGGTACGAATCCATGCCTTTGACGACGGCAACGGCAGGGGGGCTAGAATTTTTATGAACCTAGTTTTACTGAAAAGCGGTTTTTTTCCGGCAGTAGTCAGACTGGAAAAAAAGCGAAAATACCTAGAAGCCTTGGCGGAAGCTGACAAGGGCGATCTGATACCTTTCATCCGTTTTATCTGTACCGAACTTATAGAAACTTATGAAAAGGTTATCCATGACCTTACTTTTAGGAATTAAACCGATTTTTGTAATTAAGCGTTATTAACCGTTTACTATTTAATAACGATATGTAAACCATATAACAACCATATCTTTATAACTTAATTTACATATATGAACTATTTACTCGTTAAAAACGAAGTGAGTACCAGCAACGAGCTTTTAATGAGTGATGTCATTGAAAATTTTACCCAGGTTAAGAACTCAGAGCATACCAGACGAAGCTACCTAAACGACATCACCAGTTTTTTTAAAACCCTTGATGATGTGGTTTTTTTATCCGACTTTGGACTAATCCCCTACCCTCAAATAGTTGTCCAGGTGCAAAGCTTTCTGCACGGCTCCACGAAGAAAGACGAGCAGACTTCAAGAGTCTTGAACCCGAAGACAGTCAACCGCAAGGCTTATGCCCTTTCATCATTTTTCAATTACTTGATCCAGGTTTACAACTATCAAAAAAATCCTATTAGGCACTTCACCCCCCTGAAAACCGAAAGAAGAAGCACCACAACTAGCTTAACCAGGGCGGAAGTTATCGACTTGCTGGAGCTTGCCAAAGGGGAACACCGACTAAGCGAAAGCAAGTTTAGGGATTACCTGATTTTGGTTTTTATGTTCGGTTTGGCTCTCAGAAGGGATGAAACGGCAAACTTAAAATGGGATGACATCAATTTTCAGCAAAGCACGGCCAATGTTTATCAGAAAGGCGGTAGCTTTAAACTGTTGCCGTTGCCAGTCGGTATTGCTTCCCTATTAGGCGAATTTAAAAAGCTTTACGGCGACACCTGCCCGTATATTTTCCACCCTGTCAGGAATAACCGCACCAAGGAGCTAAACAAACCCATCAGGACGGAATACATTTTTGAAATGGTCAAAAAAATAGCC
>CAIXTV010000005.1 GCA_903922465.1 uncultured bacterium | reverse complement strand
CCGTATTACAACGTAAAACAAAAACTAAAAAAGCGTTTTCTACTGTTGCTTGTATAGTAAGGCAACATCTGTTGAGTTACTTGAATTTGGAAGAATTGCTCCTTAACTCAAAGCGATTCTATGATAAGTATCACAGATCTGTTGATTACAGTGATAGTTTGTTCCCTTTAACAGGATAAAATAGGGGGGCTGCTTTTTGCAATTAAATTTTTAAGACTGAATATCAATATGATATAAACAGAATATGCCAACTCTTGAGTTTAGTCGCTAAACAATGATTCCTTTTGAAATTACAATAAGCTTCTCTTAGGGTTAATTGTATGTCAAACAAGTAATTATAGTAATGTAGTATTCCATTATGTCACATTTCAGATGGATTCATATTCTTTATAAAACAGTTGTTGCTAATAATAAATGATCCCCAAGCTTTTGGCTTCTTTCATCTTGATTTCAATCGGGTAACCATTAAATCTACAAGCAAAAGCTAAGTAATCGTTTTTCACCTAATTTTGAAATCTTCGACTCCATGGAGACAGATTTAGCTGACAATTTTCAAAATTGACGGGTTTGTCGAGTGAAATAGTTTTGTAAAGAGACTTTGCAAGAAAATCCATCCGGAATTTTTAATCTAGTGTTGTGTTAAACGTATATTGACGGATAAAGCTTGATTAATTTCACTCTTGCATCTTTGGTTGTAAACTGCCAATTAATTTTGCATTTCTTGTTATTTCTATTTGATTGCCAAGCTTCAACTTCTTCCTTAATCATTTTCATTGTTGGGATATGTCTGTTCAAACATTGACCATTCAAAACATGAAGTTCTATTTCGGCCATATTTAGCCAACTACCATGTTTAGGCGTAAATACAAATTCAAATCTATCCCATATTTTTTAGCTTCCTCTGGTTCAAACGCCTCGTAAAATGCTGATGCTGTATGTGTTTTGAAATTATCCATTACCAATGTTATTTTCTTTGCATTAGGATATTGTTCATCTGCAATCCTCTTAACAAACATAGCCCAAACCTTTTTAGTCTTGAATTCTGTAACCTGCACTATCCGTTTCCCCTTTAGAGGTTCATTCGCCATAAATATATTCACAACCCCGTGTCGGATATATTCATAATCCTCTCTGGCTTCTTGTCCTGGTTTCATTGCTATTGATGGACGACCTTCTTGTATTAACTGTTTTGGTAATTCATCCATGCATACTACGGGATATTCCGGATCATATGGTCTTTTGTAGATATCCAATACATGTTCCATGTGGGCTACAAATTCACTGCTTTTTTCAGGTGGAATTACCCATCCCTTTACTTTCAAAGGCTTAAGGTGGGTACTAAAAATTCATTTTTTTGATTTTCATATAAACAAGCAGATCCCGTTTGCATCTGTGCTCGAAAAGCAAGATGGTTTTATGCGGTTTTTTCACTGTTGATTCGAGAAATTGAACCAATTATTCTATCGCCCAGCCAAACAAACCAACGATAAACTTGCTATCTATCAATT
>CAIXTV010000004.1 GCA_903922465.1 uncultured bacterium | reverse complement strand
TCCCATTCTGCAGACCATATTTTTGTGTGATTTTTGAACCACAATTAATACAACTTTTTATTCATAACTTTCAAAATGCTCCAAAGCTAGATATAATAATGGTTTTGGATGGGTGTCACCAACTATTTTGTCTATTACGCCAAAAAATCCATTTAATTTTTTCAAGCAGAATTTTTTAAATCCAAATATTTAAGTTTCGAATTGTCCGTATTAAAAATCTTTTAGATTATCGTAATCATCAAACACCAAGCGATTGGAAAGTTTAATGCTTAAAAATACAGAAATTAGCATTGCCACAAAAATAGAAATCATCATTAGAATCTGATATTTGATGGCAACGCAAGGCAGGCTTCCCCCTAGTATTTGTCCAGTCATCATTCCCGGAAGCGAAACCAACCCAATTACTGCCATGGTAGCGATGGTAGGATTTAGTGATTTCTTCAGAGCATCACGCATGAAACCACGCAAAACTTCTTCGAGAGTCGCTCCGTTGGCAATGGACCACCGATGTAAAAGTTTCTTATTTTTCAAACGATTGTAATATGAGGTGAGGGCTATAATGTTTCCTTGCAAGCAATTGCCAATCAACATTCCTGTTAATGGAATAAAATATAAGGCCGTGAACATATTATCCAAACGAACGACAACCAAAATAAAGGAAACATCAACAATCAATAAACTTAAAAAGATGGCTATAAAAACTGGAATGAAAAACAAACGGTAACTTAATCCGCTTCTTTTAATAATGGAAAAACTTGCTGTGCTAATCATAACAATTACCCAAGTTATGTTGATTAGGGTATTATTTAGTTTGAAAAGATATTCAAGATATAAACCAACCAGAAAAAGTTGGACCGCCATTCGTGCAACAGAAATTAAAGTGTCAATAATTAATCCGGTTCGATAATAATAAAAAACAGCCAATGGAATTATCATCAACAAAACCCTAATCCGAGGTTTATCCAATTTATATCAATTACACCATTCATATTTTAAAATTGATTTTAGGATAGGATAATTTTCTTGGGGCAACGATTTATCCAAAATTCATCATGTGATATCGTCACGAGAGTGAGCTGTAGCTCATCGAGCATGGCCTTAGATACGTATAATTTACTCTCAGAGTCCAATGTGGAGGTTGGTTCGTCTAAAAATATCATGGATTTGTTGATTAACAGGGAAATAGCAAGGGCAACCCTCTGTTTTTTGCAACCAGAGATTTCGTTTAACTTTTTTTGAAAAATGCTTTCTTCTAAACCCATAATTTCAAACCTGTCTAAAATGCTAGTAGATGTGGGCAAAAGATGTTTGTTCTGTTTAAATTGAAAAGGAAACAAAACAAAGTCTTTTACAGTTTCAACTGAAAGCGAAATTTCCTGTGGAAGCCAAGCAATATGTTTTCTGAGATTATAAATAGTTGAAGCGGTTAGCAATTCGCCTTTCCAAAATAATTTTCCTTTTTCGGGTAAAACAAAACCCATTAGGATATTTAGCAAAGAAGTTTTACCAGAACCCGAAGGACCAACAATTACAATTTTATCAAACTGATTAACAGAAAACGAAACTTCAGAAAAAACTTGCTCTTCTCCAAATTTCAAACTCAAGTTCTCGGCAGTAAGAAAAATACCTTCGGTCATAATTTAAATAAAAAATTTAGCTAGCGATGTTAGATAATCCTTAGCCAATAATAAGGGGTCGAAATTTCACAAAGCACCAAAGTATTGAAAACTACAGATGACGAACGACGACTTTTTGTTGATAGACTTAAAAAGACGTATACTTATTAATACCTATCCAAAGCGTTCAAATCAGAATATGCAATTTTCAAACGGTCAACCAAGGTTTTTTCACCTTCACGAAGCCATGCACGAGGATCATAAAACTTTTTGTTGGGTTTTTCTTCTCCATCAGGATTTCCAATTTGCGATTGGAGATATCCTTGATTCTTCACATAGAAATTCTTTACGCCTTCCCAGTAAGCCCATTGGGTATCGGTATCGATATTCATTTTAACAACACCATAACTTATGGCTTCTTTTATTTTTTCAGGCTCAGAACCTGATCCACCATGGAAAACAAAATTCACAGGATTAGCTAAAGTGTTTAGATGTTTTTCAATATAAAGCTGAGAATTATGTAAAATGATGGGCTCCAAGCGAACATTTCCAGGTTTGTATACTCCATGAACATTTCCAAAAGAAGCAGCAATAGTAAAATGAGGACTCACGCTGCTTAGTTCTTTATATGCATAGGCAACATCTTCGGGTTGGGTGTATAATTTTGAGTTATCAACATCAGAATTGTCAACCCCATCTTCTTCTCCTCCTGTAATTCCAAGTTCAATTTCGAGAGTCATGCCTATTTTGTCTATACGTTCAAGATAACGCTTACAAATTTCAACATTCTCAATTAGAGGTTCTTCAGAAAGGTCTAGCATGTGAGAACTATATAGGGGTTGTCCATGAATTTTAAAATGTTTTTCACCAGCATCTAACAAACCGTCAATCCAAGGAAGTAATTTTTTGGCTGCATGGTCTGTATGAATAATAACAGGAATGCCATACAAAGTAGCCATTCTATGAATGTGCTCTGCTCCTGCAATTGCCCCCGTAATAGCTGCTTTTTCATTGGCATTTGAAAGTGATTTCCCTGCCCAGAAGATTGCTCCGCCATTTGAAAACTGAACTATAATAGGAGAATTTACTGTTTTAGCGGCTTCCATAACTCCGTTCACTGAATTTGTACCAACCACATTTACTGCGGGTAATGCAAATCCATTTTGACGAGCAATACGGAATATTTCCTGTGCATCTTTTCCGGTTGCAACGCCCGGGGCAACAAGTGATGATATTTTTTCTGACATATATTTAATGAGTCTATTTTAATGATATTTCTTTTTTAAATGCTTCAACCCCACTATCTAAAAACTTGACGAAAAGATTAATATCAAGGTCGTAAGCTCTTGGAGTAACCAATAAGTTTCCATCGGTATCTAAGATAACATAGAATGGTTGAGCATTAGCATTGAACTTTTTAATTTGTATTTCGGTGTTTTTCTTCCCTAAAAGTTTCACTTGCTTTCCTTCAGCATTAGTATACCAATCTTTTTCGGGCATTTCAATTACTTTATCGTCAACATATAAAGCAACTACGACAAAATTTTCTCGTAATCGTTTCAATACTTCCTTATCTGACCAAACACGGTTTTCCATTTCACGACAATTGGTACAACCATGGCCGGTAAAATCAACAAAAATAGGTTTATTCAACTGCTTTGAGGCTTTTAGTGCCTGGTCGTAATCGAAATATCCTTTAAGACCGTGAGGTAATTTTAGAATGTTGGAATATAATGGAGCATCGCCTGTACTTGTGGCTGTATCTTTTGTTCCGCTACTTCCACTTTCGCGAACAATACTATTAATGTCAAAGTCTTGAGTTTCAGGCGGAGGTAGCCAACCCGAAAGAGCTTTTAAAGGAGCGCCCCATAATCCAGGAATCATGTAAACGACAAAAGTAAATGTAAAAATGGCAAACATTAAGCGAGGAAAACTTTTAAGATTAGGCATTTCACTATCGTGAGGAAAGCGAATTTTTCCCAATAAATAGAAACCCATTAAGGTAAAGATAACTATCCAAAACGAAAGATAAACTTCACGATCGAGTATTCCCCAATGATATGTTTGATCAGGGACATTTAAAAACTTAAAAGCAAATGCCAATTCGATGAAGCCAAGAATTACTTTTACTGAGTTAAGCCATCCACCCGATTTAGGCATTTTATTTAACCATTGAGGGAAAAATGCAAACAATGTAAACGGAATGGCAAAAGCTAATGAGAATCCGAGCATGCCAATAACAGGTTTTATAACAGCTCCACCAACTGCCTGAACAACAACAGTACCAACTATAGGCCCTGTACAAGAAAATGAAACAAGTACAAGGGTTAATGCCATGAAAATGGTTCCGATAAAACCTCCTTTTTCTTCACTTTGTACGCTTTTGTTGACCAACCAAGAAGGCATTGTGATTTCAAAATAACCAAAGAAGGAAGCAGCAAAAATAACAAATATCAGGAAGAATAAAACATTAGGAATCCAATGTGTGCTAAGCCAGTTTCCGAAATCTGCACCGAACAAAACCGAAATTAAAACACCAAAAATTACATAAATTGCTATAATGGATAGTCCGTAAACAATCGCTTGTACTTTTCCTTTCTTCCCGCTTTTCATAAAGTAGGAAATAGTCATTGGTATCATTGGGAAAACACAAGGTGTGAGAATGGCAAGCAAGCCCCAACCAAATGCTAATATGAAAAACATCCACAAAGAATCGTCCTGTCCAATAGTTTTGTTCAAAACATTAAGTTTTGCAATAGAATCAGCTTTAGAAGTATCTTTAACTACTGCATTTGTTGTGCTATCTTGAGTTGTATTATCATTTATTACCGAATTTTGAACGGTATCAATTGAGGAATTTCCTTGCTTAAAAGGAATTGAAAATTCAACTTCTTCTGGAGGCAGACATTTTGAATCATCACAACACATAAACTCCAGTTTTCCTTTGAAAATGAAGTTTTTATTACTTAGAATTTTAATCTTCTGAGTGAACACAGCTTTTTTGATAAAGTATTTCACTACCATATCGAAGTTTTTGTCAAATTCTGATATTGGTTTTGGCTCAACAACTTTTCCTATAAGTTGATAATCTTTGCTTTTTTCAAGATTAAAGGTGGTTGGAACAGGACCATCGGAGGGAACCGTTTGAGAATACAAATGCCATTTCTTGTCGATACTAGCGGTGAATTGAATTTGTGCTTCCCCGGGAGCAGTTATGGTATAAGAATAGACCCATTTAACAGGTTTTAGTATTTGAGCAATTGCTGTAAGGTTCATTAAGAAAAGGAAGAAGATAAACAAAAACCTTGAAGGAGTAAACCTCTTGGTATATTTCATAATTGATAGCATTTATTTGTAAGGCAAAATTAGCTTTTTTCTATTAATAGATACGTAAAAAGTTTAATATTATTTTGATTAGATGTAGTATTGAATGAGAAAATTCTCAAAATAGAATAACATATGTTCTTTAATAAATCGAAAATTCAAGTTAATAGGTATTAACTTTAGAAATTACTTCTCCTTTGCAATTTAAAAGTGAATGGATAATTTATTGCATTGAAATTCTGACAGTTTACAGACATAAATAAAGCTACCTCCCTTTTTTCTTATCAAACCAAACTTTATTTTCCTTTGTATACCAAAACAAATAACGTAATTGTTCTTGCTTTTCGCTAAGTGTTTTTGCAACGTAAAGAGGCTTTAAAGTGTAGGGATCTAAACCTGTATAGAACATTGCCGTGGCCAATGTCCCGGGAGTGGGAGTAAAATCCTGCACTTGTTCGGGACGATAGTTGTATTTTTTACATTGAAGGGCAAGTTTCATCATATGTTCAGGTTTTGTGCCTGGATGAGCCGAAATAAAATAAGGAATAAGTTGCTGATTTTTGCTCGCTTTGGCTGAATAGAATTCAAATTTCTTGCGAAACTCATCATAATGCGAAAAAGGTGCTTTGCGCATAAAACGCAAGGGCTCTTCTTCTGAATGTTCTGGGGCAATTTTCAAACGGCCTGAAACATGAAACTTGACGAGTTGCTCTATGTAAGCGGAATAATGATAATTCTTGTCGATTTCGGGAGAACAAGCTGTGAGCATATCGTAGCGTATGCCGCTTCCGATAAAAAGATGTTTAATAGCTGGATGTTCTGAAAACTTTTTGTAGAGTTTTATTAAGGGCAGATGATTGGTAAGTAGATTTTTACAATTCGCAGGAAAAATGCAGGAAGGACGTTTGCATTTTTTACATTGATCCGTATTGATTCCATGCATTTGATACATATTTGCAGAAGGTCCACCCAAATCGCTGATGGTTCCTTTGAAATCAGGCATTGAAATTAGCGCTTCAAGCTCCTTTAATAAAGAAGATTCGGAGCGGGAAGCGATAAATTTTCCCTGATGTGCTGCAATAGCACAAAAACTACATCCCCCAAAACAACCCCTATGTGTATTGATGGAAAACTTAATCATTTCCCAAGCAGGTAGCTTCCCCTTTTTGATGTATTTGGGATGAGGAAGGCGAGTATAAGGCAAATCAAATGATTGATCGATTTGATTTGTATCCATTTGAGGGAAAGCAGGGTTTACAAGCAGATACTTTCCTCCAACTTCCTGAATAATAGTGTTCGAAAGCCAGGAATTTGACTCTTCATCTATGGTTTGTGATGCAGAAGCAAAGGTGGTTTTATTTTTTAAACAGGCTTCATGTGAAGGCAAAATTAGGGTGTTCTCTTTTTTCAATGAATGATATTCAGATTCATCTATCAAACAAGCAATTTGTGGAACATTGTGCAAGGCTTCGATGATTTCGCCTGCTGCTAAACGCTTGGTAATTTCACGAATTGGTAACTCGCCCATACCATACACCAAAATATCTGCTTTACATTGCGCAAGTATTGAAGACATAAGCGTATCTGACCAATAATCATAGTGAGTAAATCTCCTCATGGAGGCTTCAATTCCTCCTAAAACAACAGGAACATCTGGATATAATTCTTTTAATATATTTGTATAGACAATGGTTGCATAATCGGGGCGAAAACCGCTGACATTGTTGGGAGTATATGCATCGTCGGACCGCAAACGTTTGTTTGCAGTGTAATGATTTACCATCGAATCCATACATCCAGCTGTAACTCCAAAAAACAAACGGGGTTTTCCCAACTTTTTGAAATCTCTTAAGTCGTCGCGCCAATTAGGTTGAGGAAGTATGGCCACTTTAAAGCCCATACTTTCAATAAGACGGCCTATTACTGCATGCCCAAACGAAGGATGGTCAACATATGCATCGCCACTCACAATTATCACATCTAATTGTTCCCAACCCCTCGCTATAAATTCCTTACGAGTGATGGGAAGGTAGCTGGCGGGGGCAGATAAGTTCGCTTCGTTCATTTTTTTGGATGTAATATTCAATTTAAATTAATGTTTTCTTTCACTGTTGCAAAATATTCTATTGAAAAAAGGTATTAATTAAATGCCTTAGAGTAATGGGTTGTATTTGCTTTACGCTAAGCTTTAAAAGTAGCTCAAAGTTTCGCAAAGTGAAGTGTTGTGTTAGAAAATTCATGGTCAATACAAATTTCGTGATTAAAATGTCAGCTCTTTAAAAAAATAATTTTCGACCTTTTCAAGAAGAAGATTGTTTTGTAATTAAAAAATCATCAATTTTGCCATTACAAAAGTAAGTTAAAAACATGAATTTTATTAAGCATTTCAGAAGCCTTTTTTTTATTGCATATTTTGGACTCTTAAGTGCATGTGCCATCATTTCTATTCCAAGCGGGGGCGAAAAAGATGTTGTTGCGCCTAAACTCATCAAATCACAACCCGAAAATCACAGCACTCATTTCAAAGCAAAGAAATTTCGTTTGTATTTTGATGAGTATGTGAACTTTAGTATGACGACATCTCAGCTTGTAATTTCGCCACCCCTCCGAAAAACCCCCGAAGTTAGTCTTAGAGGTAAATCATTGGTAATTAGTTTTGATGATACACTTAAAGCAAATACCACCTATACATTTAATTTTGGAAACACCATTGCTGATGTGAATGAAGGAAACCAGTTTAAAGATTTTCGTTTTGTGTTTTCAACAGGCAGCATAATCGATACTTTAAGTCTAAGAGGAAATGTGTATGATGCTTTCAGTGGATTACCAATGAAGGACGTAAATGTGATGTTATATGACACTCTTAATGATTCTGTTGTATATCATGATCGACCTTTATTTGCGACGGTGAGTAATGAGAATGGTTTCTTTCGCCTCGACAACCTTCCCGAACGACGGTTTAAAATTATTGCCCTAAAAGATGGAAACACAAACTATCTTTACGATCAGGCAACTGAACAAATCGCCTTTGCAGACAGCAATCTTACCCCTCAGTTAGCATTGCCCGACTCTCTTAATAAACCCAATATCAAAAATGATTCATTAGTTAAGTTTAATCTTTCGAAAGGCTTTACTATGAATTTGTTTAATGAAAAAGATTCGGTGCAACGTTTGATGAAATTGATACAACCCTATAAGGGTTTTGGCATCATGATCTTTCAATACCCACTTGCCGAACTGAAGTTGAAATCTCTTTTCAATCAAATTGCATGGGAGCCCCTAATTGAATATAATTCTGGCAAAGATACCGTGCAATTTTGGTATAAATCTCTGCCCGACGACACTTTATCAGTGATGGTGAGTGATGGAAACAAACTTTTAGATACGGTACTTATCGATCAAAAAAAGAATTTTAAAAGTGTTAAAAATGCTTTCGAAAAACAAAAGTTCGGCATGATTACTAATGTTGCTGCCGATTGGCTTAATTTAAATGATACCCTTTGCCTTACTTTTTCAACCCCAATTGAGAAAGTTAATTTCGAGCGTTTGATGGTTTTTCAAGATAGTACGATAATTCAAGCTAAAGCATTTCTTTCTCAAAAAAATAAAAGAAGCATTCAAGTGGTTTATCCTTGGAAGGAAGCCACCAATTATTCGATATTTGCTAAAGATTCATTGGTTCAGGATATGTTTGGTCGCTCCAACGATTCATTAAAAGTGCGGTTTCGGCAAAAACCTATCGAGCAATATGGGGCTATCATTTTAAATTTAAACCCAGGAAGCCTTGAAGGGCCTTTTATTATTCAACTAATCCCAAAATCGGGAAATGTGAGGGAGCAACGCATCATCGAAAAAGCACAACAACTTAAATTCGAACTGCTCGATTCGGGGGAATATAGTTTTAAGCTTATTGTCGACAAAAATAAAAACCATCATTGGGACACAGGGAGGTTTATTAAGAAACAACCAGCCGAAAAAGTGTTTGTTTTGCCTTCAACAATTAATGTTCGTGCCAATTGGGACAGTGAAGTTGATTGGAATTTCTAAAACCTTAGTTATTGAATTATAAATATCAGACAAAGCGTTAGATAATAAGTCTAGTTTATAAAAAATAATCTCCACAAAATAAAAATAGAGAAATAGGGTCAATATTTTATCATTAAAGCCAAGTTAAAATAAACGATAATTAACTTTTTCTGCCTCAAAGTAATGAAGCCCTAAAATAAAAAAACACAGGTTAGTCTTACATAATCCGCTAAACTATTGTTGAATAATGCAAATATTATAAAGACAAGAAGTGATTAACATTGAGTAGGATAGGGTATTGTCAATCAGGCGGATAAATTATTTTTTAGGATCCATCACATCGTTGCAATACTTCGAAAGCAACTCTAGAGCCTTTTTATAACCAAACTCGTAAGCCTTTTCCCAGTCTTCACAAGCACCTTTTGGGTCTTTAAGATCGCCTTTAACCATCCCTCTTAAAGAATAAACTTCAGCATAATTAGGAGTCAACTCTAAAGCTTTATTATAGTCAAGTAAAGCTGCGTTTAAATCGTTCAAATTATGCTTGGCTTGCCCTCTTAAAGCATAACATTCGGGATCGCCTGAGTCAAGACTTATCGCTTTATTCAATAAGGACAAAACTTCTTTATAATCTTTGGCATCCATCTTCAGAGACGCTTTACGTAATAATTCAGCGGCATTGTCTTGCGCAAAAGCATAAACGACAAAAAGTAAAAATAAGCTAATAAAAGAGATTTTTTTCATAGTAAAATTATTATTTGTCAAAAATAATCATTTTCATGAGCGAAATGATTAGATAATGAAAATAATTATTGATAATAAATATGGGCTTCAACATGATAAGAATGAAAAATAAGACTTAATACCGAACATTACTCACTAAAATTGATTTAAAATTCAAAGTAAACGGCTGTAATAAGACTTCAATTATTTCTGATAAAAGCCTCATTTGAAGATACTAAATAATAAAACAAGTAAAAATTCGTTTTATTTTTGTACCTTTATCCTTTAAAATTAACGAATAGTATGTCGCAAAGAAAAAATAAAAATAAAAATGTCGAAAATGGCCTTCTTAAAAGTATAGTAGGTGTATTCACAAACAGTCCATTCAAACAATTTAACTACAAACAAATATCAGCAGCTTTAAATATAAACGATAAAGCTAGTCGAATTTTGGTTGTAAGTTTTATTGATGAACTTGTTCAGGATAAAATTTTGTCAGAAACGCAAAAAGGGAAATTTAAACTCAATCCTGGCAATATAGATGAACGATTTGCCAAGGCAAGTTTCCTTTTAGGAACTATCGATATGAAACAAACCGGCAAAGCATTCCTCCTTCCTGAAGATGGAAGTGAAGATGTTGTAATTGCATCTACTAACACTTTAAATGCATTGCCCGGTGATAAGGTAAAAGTATTCCTTTTCCCAACCCGCAAGGATCATCAGCCCGAAGGACAGGTCGTTGAAGTAATTTCAAGAGCAAAAAAACAATGGGTGGGCGTAATTCAGAAGTCAAAAAACTTCGCATTTATGGTTCCCGACCGACATAATATGCCTGTAGATATTTTTATTCCCAATAACAAACTCAATGGTGCCCGCGATGGACAAAAAGTAGTAGCTATCATCACCGAATGGGTAGAACATTCGAAAAATCCACTTGGCGAAGTGATAAAAGTACTTGGAAACCCGGGAGATAACAATGTCGAAATGATTTCTATTCTGGCCGACTTCGAATTTCCTCTTGAATTTCCCGAGAAAGCCCTGAAAGAATCGGAAAATATCCCTACTAAAATATCAGCTTCTGAATTAACTTACCGGAAAGATTTTCGCGATGCCTTCACTATGACCATCGATCCGGAAGATGCTAAGGATTTTGACGATGCTCTTTCACTTAAAGTGCTCGAAAATGGCAATTATCAGATTGGAGTACACATTGCCGATGTTTCTCATTATGTTCAACCAAATTCTGCTATCGATAAAGAAGCATATGAAAGAGGAACATCAGTTTATTTGGTAGATCGTGTTATCCCAATGCTCCCCGAACGCCTCTCAAACGAAATTTGTTCTCTCAGTGCTCATGATGATAAGCTTTGTTTTTCGGCAATATTCGAAATTAGTCCCAATGCGAAGATAATAAAACAAGATTTTAATAAAACCATAATACATTCGAACAGAAGGTTTAATTATGAAGAAGTGCAAACCATCATTGAACAGGGAAAAGGGGAGTGCTTCACTGAAATTAACATCCTAGATACTCTGGCAAAAAAACTTCGCGACGAAAGATTTAAAGATGGATCGATAAACTTCGAATCGACAGAAGTGAAATTTCGCCTCGACGAAAAAGGAAAACCCATTGGAGTGTATATCAAAGAAAGTAAAGACTCGAATAAGCTAATTGAAGAATTCATGTTGCTTGCCAATCGTAAAGTTGCTGAATTCATTGGGAAACCGAAGGGGAATAAACCTGTAAAAACTTTTGTCTTTCGGATTCACGACGAGCCCACACCCGAAAAACTCAATACTTTTACCGAGTTTGTAAAAAAGTTAGGCTATAAAATGAATCTTCGTAGCAAAAAACAAATAGCCGAATCCTTCAATTCTCTACTTGATGAAACAGCAGGTAAAGCCGAACAGAACATAATCGAACAATTGGCTATACGAACTATGCAAAAAGCCATTTATACTACTTTTAATGTTGGACATTATGGCCTGGCATTCGAATATTACACTCATTTTACCTCCCCAATTCGCCGTTATCCCGACTTAATGGTTCATCGTTTGTTATGGTCATATCTGGAAGGTGGAAAATCTGCTAATCAGAGTGAATATGAAGAAAAGTGCAAACTCTCTTCTAACATGGAAAAGCGTGCAACCGACGCTGAACGCGCTTCGGTTAAATATAAACAGGCCGAATATCTTATGGAAAAGATAGGAGAAGTCTTCGAAGGGGTTATTTCTGGAGTAAGTAAATGGGGGATTTATGTTGAAATAAAGGAAAACAAATGCGAAGGCCTGGTTTCTTTCAGAAACATGACTGACGATTTCTATTATTTAGATGAAGATAATCATCAAGCCATAGGACACCGAAATGGAAAGAGCTATAAGTTGGGCGATACGGTAACCATTAAAATTGCCAAGGTGAGCATGGAGAAAAAACAAATTGACTTCGAATTCACCGATAAATTAAAAGATTAAAGCTGAAAAAACTAGTTTCAAGTTTCAAAATTCAACTTTAGAATATTTACACTTAACACAATTAATAAACAAATGATTAAATCAATAGGCATCTTTTGCGGGTCAGCAAAAGGGAGCGATACTGCTTACGTTGAAAAAGCAAAACAAGTGGCCAGTATACTAACCCAAAAGAATATTGGGATAGTTTATGGGGGAGGAAATATAGGATTAATGGGAGTTATCGCCGATGAAACCATAGAATGTAATGGGGAAATCATTGGAGTAATACCCACTCACCTCCTTGATAAAGAATTGGCCCACGAAAACCTCACACAACTCATAGAAGTGAAAGATATGGGAGAGCGAAAAGATGAAATGATAGCCCTTTCCGATGCTTTTTTAATACTTCCGGGAGGATACGGCACCATGGACGAAATGTTTGAAGTGCTTTCGCTCAATCAGTTGCATCTAATAAATAAGCCTTGTCTTGTTTATAATATTAATGGCTATTTCGATACTCTCATCGCTTTTATTCTTCATGCTGTTGAGCAGGGTTTTGTGAAAAGAGAGCATCTTTCATTTTTAATAGTGGATGATAGTCCTGAAGCACTTTTCAATAAACTTGAAAACTTCGTACCAGAGCATAATCTTGATAAATGGATAGTTGAACTGAAAGCATAGAGAAGGGAAAAATGACTGAATTTGATTTAGTTTATCGATAAACTTTTCTTTCAGGCAGTATATTTGAGGAAATAACAGAAATCAGTCGATTTTCAATGATTTTATTGGCCTTTTTTTTGAAACCATTTTGCATAATCCTCCTCGGAATTTACATTCGCTAATACATTTGGGTTGTTAACACTCAAATGTTTCATGTTGAACTGTTGTAAAAAACTGTTTATAGGCATCTCATTTGAAGAACATTCAACAATATTGCTCACAATTCTTTGGTTTATCAATACAGGATGTCCTTTTTTTGATCCGTAAGCGGGAATAATAACTTCGGCTTCATCTTTCACCTGAATTAATGAATAAAGAATTTCCATAGAAGTAAAAGGATTATCTATGTTCTGAAAAAAACAGGAATTATGAGGATTTATCGTTTTAAGTCCTTCGCTTAATGAATAAAATCGACCCAATTCAGGATGAAGATTTTCAACAAAAGTGACCTTTTCAGCGAATAAAATATGTTTCGAAAATATAAGTTCAAACAAATTGGGTTGTAAAACCACTACCACTTCATCTATCCCTGCACTTGCATATATATCAGTGATTTTTTCTATAAAAGTTTGATTTGTATCAAACTCTAACAGTGCTTTTGGCATACCCATTCGCAATGAATAGCCTGCCGAAAGTATAACACAAGAAGTTTGCTTAAATTGATTCATGCTTACAAACAAAAAAATTCTAATTTTACAAAAGTAAACAACAAACAATTACCTTATTCAAATGAATTCATCTGAAGCCTTTTCACCCATCCCAATTGAAAAACTATTTAGCTTAATTGAAACTGATTTCACTCGAAATAAAGAGATTTTCGGTATCCATGAAGCCTTGTTTTTTAATCCTGATAAGAGTCAAAATATCACTATTGATATGTTCGGTAAGACTTTGCAGACCCCAATAGGTGTCGCAGCAGGACCCCATACCCAAATGGCTCAGAATATCATCTCAGCATGGTTGTGTGGTGCAAGATATATTGAATTAAAAACGATACAAACCCTCGATGAACTCGAAATTTCAAAGCCGTGTATCGATATGCAAGACGAAGGTTACAATTGTGAATGGTCGCAAGAACTGAGAATTTCAGAATCTATCGAAGAATATGTTAAAGCTTGGATTATTATTCATTATCTCCATCATAAATTAGGATTTAAAACCGCTTCGCCTGGAGTAGTTTTTAATATGAGTGTTGGATATAATTATGAAGGTATCATAAATGCTAAAGTGCAAAGGTTTTTCCATAATATGTCAGACAGCAGCGTGCTAAAACAGTCAATGTTGGAGACTTTAAGTGGTTATCCTTTAGTTTATCAAATAGAAATCCCCGATTGCATTTCTGACAACATCACCTTAAGCACCATGCATGGCTGCCCTCCTGATGAAATTGAAAAGATTGGGCATTATTTATTGAAAGAAAAGAAACTTCATACCTTAATAAAACTTAATCCAACCCTTTTAGGGAAAGAAGAACTCCGAAAAATTCTTAACGAAACCCTACAATTTAAAACCCATGTGCCAGATATTGCATTCGAGCACGATCTTAAATATAATGATGCCATAGGTATTATTAACCGACTTCAACAGGCGGCAGATAATGAAAAATTATTTTTCGGAGTAAAGCTAACCAACACCCTCGAAAGCATAAATCACAAAAACATATTTCCTCCAAAAGAAGAAATGATGTATATGAGTGGAAGGGCTTTGCATCCTATTAGCATTCAGGTAGTGAAAAAATTGCAACATGAGTTTAAAGCTAAACTAAATGTTTCATTTTCTGCCGGTGCCGATTGTTTTAATGTAAGTGATCTACTGGCTTGTAACCTTAAACCGGTAACAGTTTGCTCAGATATTTTAAAGCCAGGAGGATATGGTAGATTACAGCAATATATCGAACATCTCGAAGCCAATATGAAGGATTTAAATTGCAACTCCATTGAAGCCCTAACACTAAACAAAGCAAATCATCCTCAATTTGAAACTGCCGTCTTACACAACATCTCACAATATGCCGATGAAGTGCTTAAGAACCCGGCTTTTCGGAAAAATCCTTATGCTGAACCCAGTATTAAAACTCAACTTAAGTTAGATTTGTTCGATTGTATTCATGCCCCTTGTGTTGATACATGTCCTACTAATCAGGATATTCCGGATTATCTATATCATACAGCATATGGTGATTTCGATAAGGCTTTCGAGACCATCTTGCTAAAGAATCCTTTCCCAAATGTGTTGGGTATGGCTTGTGACCATTTATGTCAGGCAAAATGCACCCGAATTAATTACGATTCCTCCATTTTAATTCGCGATGTGAAGCGGTTTATTTCAGAAAATGCCATGAATACAAAACTCCCTTCACAAATACATTCCAATGGTTTTAAAGTTGCAATTATTGGTGGAGGTCCTTCGGGATTGTCTTGTGCTTTCTATTTAAAACTTGCCGGTTTTGATGTGGAAATTTACGAAACTAAAGATCTTGTAGGAGGTATGATTGCTGATGCTATTCCATCTTTTCGCTTATCTGAAACAGCCATTCATAAAGACATTGAGCGCATTATTTCAATAGGAGTGAAAATACATTATAATACGCCTGTTGGGAAAGAATTATTCGTAAAACTACGCAACGAAAATCAATATATTTATCTTGCAATTGGAGCGCAAACCGCTAAAAAGTTAAACATCGAAAACGAAGACGCAAAGGGTGTGATTGATCCACTGAAGTTTTTATCTGCCATCAGAAGAGGTTCTGATTTTCAGATTGGGAAAAACATTGTGGTTGTTGGAGGAGGAAACACCGCCATGGATGTTGCCCGCACAGCCCTTCGTATGGTAGGAAATGATGGAAAAGTTACGGTATTATACCGAAGAACCCGCAGCGAAATGCCTGCAGATGCTGATGAAATTAAAGATTTGGTTAAGGAAGGAATAGAAATACTCGAACTCACTGCTCCCGAACAGATAGTGATGGAAAACGGCAAAGTAAATGGACTGTTATGTTCGCGGATGAGCTTAGGAGAAAAGGATGATTCAGGAAGAGCGAGGCCTGTTAAAATTAAAGATTCGGAATTTGTATTGGCGTGCGATACTATTATTCCTGCACTTGGACAAGATAGAGTAGCCATTTTCGCCAATGATGTAGAACTCGTTGCCGATGGCAAAACAGGGGAAACAAAAATCCCTAATGTTTATATTGGGGGCGATGCCAAAGATGGTGCAGCCACCATTGTGAAAGCTGTTGGTGATGGAAGACGTACTGCCGAAAATATTATTGCAGCAGCTTTAAAACAATATGGAATAGTCACCCATCAAACAATTAAGAACCTTTCTTATTCGGAATTGATGGTGAAGAAATCGAAAAGAAAACTGGGCATAGATGCGGAAGAATTGAGTTTAAAACAAGGCATTTCTTTTAACTTAGTCAATCGGACTTTAACTAAAGAAGAAGCCGTTGCTGAAGCTTCGCGCTGCTTATATTGTGATACATTATGTAGTATATGTGTAACGGTTTGTCCTAATCGTGCCAACAAAACCTATGAAATTAAACCCTTAGAAATACAATTAAAAAAGGCCGTTAAAACCCAAGAGGGAATTAAGTTAATTGATGATGGTAAGTTTAAAGTAACTCAGCAATTTCAGGTGTTTAATATTGGAAACTTCTGCAATGCCTGTGGCAATTGCACTACATTTTGCCCCACTTCGGGTGCTCCTTTTATGGATAAACCCCGCTTTATGCTCACCCAACAAAGCTTTGAGCAGCAAGAAAAAGCTTATTATTTAGAATCATCAAGTAAAATATTAAAGAAAGAAGGGAACAATATCAGCTCGCTTTATTTTGATGGCAAACATTATATATATAGGAGTGCTGAAGCCGATGCTGTTTTCGATCCTGCAAACTTCGATTTGATAAAAGCGGATTTACGAAACACGAATGAAGCAGCGTTTAAAGAAGCTGCCGAAATGTTTGTGTTGCTGAGTTCTGTAGGGCTGAAGACTGAAGGGAATTAGGCTGAAGGATGAGCTAAACAATTATTCTATGCTATGGTGAACAGAGAAATAATGGTAAATATTATCCTTTCTCTAAAACCTTAAAAAGAAATTCTTTTAATGTTGGGAGCTTTCTTGTAATTATCTGCCATACTTCTTTTTCATCAATTCCAAAATAGTCGTGCGCTACTATGTTCCTGAAAGAACTTATCTTCCGCCATTCCATCTCATGATACTCTTCTTTAAAGCTTTCGCTTAGTTTATTTGCCATCTCTCCTATTACCCCAAAATTCATCATTGTTGCATCGAAATAGATATAATCTTTTGTAAATTCATCCAGATTTGAAAACCGATTACACATTTCCTGAATTTTATTAACGGCTTCAAGCATGTTCATACAAATAGCCTGATCTTTATTATGCATAAATTGCTTCCTTTAATATAAGAGATTTAAAAACAGGTTTGATGGCGCTTTCTCTGCACAAATCGATATTCTTATGAAAGTAGGTGGTCAATGACTCTCGCAGTTCGTATTTCTTATCAAATAAATCGTCGGTGTTTTCGTCAAACTCAACGATAACATCGATGTCGCTCATTTCCGTTGCTTCACCTCTAGCATAAGAACCAAAAATTCCAATTTTTACAATATTATATTTTATCCTAAACAATTCCTTGTTCATTTTTAAATAATCCAATATGTAGATTTTGTTTAAGGATTCCATGGAGAGATTTGCTTATTTGATTACACAAAAGTAATACTTTTTCTTTAAAAAGAAGGAAATTAGGCTAAAGGTTGAGCTAAACAATTATTCTATGCTATAGCAAACATAAAAATAATTGCAAATTATACAATGTTAAAAGCCGATTTGCAAAATCGGCTTAGCGGAATAGGAAAAGAGTAGGAAGTTGGAGTCTAGGAAAAATCAAAATGCAATGTTGATTATTTTGATTATCTTTGTGGTATATAAAACTCATTTATAAATTAAATTTAATGTCATGAAAAAACTCATCAAAATTTCTTTAACCGCTACAAGTGTATTAATTTTCCTCCTTGTTAGCATTAATCTTGCATCTGCACAAAAAACGGAAGCTGTGGGCAAACCAATTCCAGACGGAATTACAAAAATTACTAATAAAGCTTGTGCTGCTTGTCATGCAGAACCTGCAAGTGGAATGGCAATTTCTGCTCTTAATTTATCGAAATGGGAAGCTTATAGTGCAAAAAAGCAGGCTTCAAAAGCTGAGGCAATTTGCAATAAGGTTTCGAACGATAAAATGCCTCCAAAGAAATTCAAAGAAAAACATCCTGAAGCAGTTCTGACTAAAGAAGAAATTAAAACCCTCTGCGATTGGTCGGCAACACTTAATCCTCCAAAGAAGAAGTAATTTACTGTATTCTGTTAATGAAAATACTGAACAGCCCTTGCATTGCTTGGGCTGTTTTTTTGTTAGGTAGAAGGCTGAAGGGGATTAGGCTGAAGGCAGGTTCACTTCTTAACAAACTTCCCACAAACCGTCCCTCCATCCGTTTCCATTCTTACAAAATACATCCCTTTTGAAAATGCTGAAACATCTATTTCTGTTTTTTCTTCTTTGGCTGTTTGTTGAAGGAGGAGTTGCCCTTGAAGATTGTAGATTGAAATTGATCCAGCCTTATTTTTAATAGCAGGGTTATCAATAGAGATTTCTTTATCAGCAGGGTTTGGGAAGATTGAAATAGTACTTTCAACTTTACTTTCTTCCTTTATAGCATGTAATGAACAATTGTAAGTTGAATCTGGATATATGGTTTGACCATTATGCATAACACAAAATAAATAGCCACCCCATTCGAACCCAAATTCCATTTCAAACAAGCCACCAGAACAACCAACTCCTTCAATGAAATAATTTGTACCAATAACACAACCGGAAGGAACCTGATTTATTACTAATCTTCTATGAAAGACAGAATCAATTAGTATAGAATCAATGTCTGTAATTATAATACCTGGGCAACTACTGCTGGGAAATATTAAAGAATTTACAGTATCTCCAATATTTTGTGTAAAATCATAAAGGATTATATCCGTATTATTAGATCTTACATATACTTTTCGTGCAGAAGTATCTTGTCGCATTAAAGTATAATATCCCCCGCAAGAACAAGGAACATATAAACTTGATTCATTTCTAATTATTTTAGTATAATGTAATGAGTTTATTATGGTATCACCATTTGTTAAATATTGATAATTCTTATCACACCAACCTTCCCCAAACATAGTACAACCATAAGTAGAACACCAAATAGCATTTTCCATTGGGAGTGGAATATAATTCTGACCTATCAAGCTTTTCGCAAGAATCATCATCAAAAAAACCACAATTATCTTTCTCATATCATCAAAATATTATTTTTAAATTCAAATAACTTTCAGATAATGAACTGTTTTTTTTCAAGTGGTATCTGTATTCCACCTAAATTTTATTTAAAAAAAAGCTTCCATCTTTTCGAAAGATGGAAGCTTTTGCTAATTTCATTCCTCAATAATCTCAAAAATAATATGAGTTGAGTTGGTTAAACTCGAATTGGTGGCTATGATATGGGTTTTTGTAAGGTCGGTTAACACCTCTGTTGATTTTTTTTCGAGAAGCACCCCTGCTGTGGCTTTAAAATCGGTATTTGTACCGGGAGTTGTATTGTTGATGGCTGAACTTAAATATACATCTTCTTCTCCATCTACCAAAACTTTGAATATATCGGTAGATTTACTTTTATGAATACAAAGTTTTACAAATCCACCGGCTGGAATGTGCTTTACATAGATTTTTTTGTTCTTATAAAACTTAATTTTATTGGTGTCGAAAAATGCATTTACATTTTCTTGATGGTTGGGAAGTAAAGCATAAAAATAATTTAACCAACTCAAAGCGCGGTATAACTGCAAAATCATGGCTTCGGTGGCATTGTGCACCTGCGAAGTGTTGGTTTTATATCCTCCAATTAAGCCTTGTTGCGTCACTCTTGCCGATTTTAGCTGGTCGCACCAAGCCAACACTTCGGCAGATGCAGAGACTAAATTAGGATATGTAAGCATTTTATCGGCAACGGCTTTAAGGGATAATTCTCTTTGTTCGTAAGAACCATTATAAAACTTATTGCGTGAGGATCCCCAAATATTCGAAAATTCCAGTGTGTCTATTTCGAAAAAGTTGCGGGTTAAGGTTTCGAAATGATTTAAATGGGGTTTCATTTGTTTAAATAGGGTTTCTACATTGTCGGTATATGCTTCTTTCGAAGTTCCGGTTCCTCTTTTTATACCTACTGCATCGAGAAATGCATTGTAAACCAAATCCGTTTCGGTATAAATGAGCATAAATCCCGTTTCGGGATTATTGCGGGCTGCATAGAGCATGTTGCGGGTGAAGGTTGAAATTCCGAGGGCATTAAGGAGGCTCTCTTCCATGGCTGCTCTTATAAAATTGTGCGTTCCAAACCAAATGATTTCTGACATATTTGTTGGTATTAAGATAAATTATTCTGTTTTTTTTGAGTTAAGCGGATTTAATATTTTTGTTTGTTTCAGATGTGTAAATTATTATTGTATTGAACTTGTAAAAATAAGACATTATTTCGAATTGTTACTGTCTTTTTAAAATAAATTGAAAAAATATTTTATCGCAATATTCTATCTCTTTATCTTGTTGAATATCAATGCGTACAATTTAGAATTCTTACTATAGAAACTGCAAGAAAATGAAGTTTATCGATGTATTTGCTGAAAATTGTAATTATTTGCAATCGTTTTCTTTTTAATTTCTGGAACGAATTGGCAATTTAAAATCGCTTACCGATTATTTTGCTCGCAGGCAAATTGATAAATTTTCATTTAGTTATCACCTTGTTTATGGAGATAGTCCTAAACAGTCGTTTACCTCTATTTCCCATAGAGCAAATAATCCTAAACAGTCGTTTACCTCTATTTCCCATAGAGCAAATAGTCCTAAACAGTCGTTTACCTCTATTTCCCATAGAGCAAATAGTCCTAAACAGTCATTTACCTCTATTTCCGCTAACAAGATATAGTCAAAACAGTCATTTACCTCTATTTCCACTAACAAGATATAGTCTAAACATTCGTTTACCTCTATTTCCCATAGAGAAAATAGTCCTAAACTCCCTATTGACGCGGGTTTCAGTTTTAGGGTGAAGATTTGAAGTCAGTTTCGTCATTGCGAGTCTCCATTCCTTTGGCACACCAGGTTTTATGACAAGGAGAAAGCAATATATTGCACTATACGATAATAAGAGCGTCATTGCGAGGGTTCCTCCCGAAGCAATCTTCCTTGTTTTAGATTGCTTCGTCGTACCTCCTCGCAATGACGTTATCAACTACCTTAGTCCCCCTTGGGTCTTGGAATTTGAAGTTTGGGTCTTGGGTCTTATCCCTTCACCTGTTTCACAAACAATTGCGACGATTCATAGCGTGTCACCACGATTTCTGTGTCGCGGTCGATGTAGGACGATTCGGCAGTGGCATCATACATATTTCCTTCAATCATAATCTTTCCAACGGGTCGCAAAATGGTTCTCGTTGTCCCCGTTTTGCCCAACATCGTTTGGTAGGTGGCATCGGCAGAGGTGTAGCCTTCCGACGAGTTTTGCTTGTCGGTGAGGGCAATCTGACCAAAGCGGGTAGAGGTTAGCAACTTTTTACCGAAATAAAATGAAAGTATGATGGAGGTGGTGATGGCGATTAGCACTATCATCACAGCCTTGATTACGCTATCGACCGAAACGTATTCGAAATCGAAAAACAAATTGTTGAGCATGCTGAGCACCAAACCGGCAATGATGAAAACGATGCCCAAAATGCCCGTTACGCCAAAGCCGGGGATGACAAATATTTCCAAAGCCAGCAACAGCACCCCGACAATAAATACGATGATTTCCCAATGGGCAGCCAGCCCTTCGAGATAGTGAGGGGCGAAATATAAGACGATGGCAATGATGGAAGCCAGGATGGGAAAAACCGCGCCCGGCGTTTGAAACTCGAAATAAATGCCGCCGATAATAATCATGATGAGGATGCCGCTCACAAAAGGATTGAGGAGGAAACCAATAATATCGTCGATGGCGGTCACCTTTTGTTCTTGTATTGTGTATTTTTCGATGCCGGCATGTTGCAACACTTCTTTAATGTTTTCGGCTTTGGCTTCGCAAAATCCATGCAATAGGGCTTCATCGGTAGTCAAAGTCACCACTTTCCCCGAATCGTTTATGCCCGGCACTTTAATTTTGGCATCCACCATAGCCTCGGCAATATCAGGATTGCGATGATTTGCCTGAGCCGTCGAACGCATCAGCGAACGCATATACGATTGATACTTCTCGGGCAGCACTTCCCCCTGCTGATTCACCACCGAAGCGGCGCCAATGTTAGCCCCCTGACGCATATAAATGCTGTCGCAGGCAATGGAAATCAACGCTCCGGCTGATGCAGCATTGTTGTCGATGAACACATACACCGGAATTTTCGATTCTAATATCCGGGTGCGGATATTGTCGGCAACATCCAACTGTCCGCCAAAAGTATTCATGTGGATGAGGATAATATCGGCTTTCATTGCCTCGGCATCCTCAAATGCCCGCTTCACTTTTCGCCAAACAGGAGGGGCAATTTCTTCCCTGATATCGAATTGATATACCTGATAATTCTTTGGTATTTGGGAAAAAGAAAACTCGCCCAACAAGAGGTTTATGATGAGAAGAAATAAGAATTTTTTCATTTTTGTATGGATTTAAAATGTGATTTGCAAACCCCTAACATGCTGTCAAAGATATGCGAATTGGTGGAAACCAGCTCCCCCCCGAACAAATAATCGTTGCCTCCGGCAAAGTCAGCCACCTTGCCACCCGCTTCTTTAATGATGCAAATTCCGGCAGCCACATCCCAGGGTTTGAGTCCATATTC
>CAIXTV010000003.1 GCA_903922465.1 uncultured bacterium | reverse complement strand
TGAAATGAGAATACTTCCCAAATACTTCCAAGCATCTTCTGTAAGCCAACAGCAACAAGGGTTTCAAGAAGTGATTTTTAGTGAAGATTTTTTTTAGTAGAAATATTTTAATGTTTTTTAGGCTAAGTTCAGCCTGTTTTCGGCCTGTTATACACACATAATTTCGGCACTTATGCAGAAGTGATGGCAATGCAAAGCGGGATTATTGTGTTTATGAGGAACTTTACCATCGTCTTTTAAAAGATTATTAATGTCAATTGAGTATGCGATCAGAATATAAAGTAATAAAAGAAATTGAAGGAAAGTATAGCAAGATTATAGATGCCACAATCCTAAGTGTATGTTTAAAATTGTTTTCATTATTGTTGGCGAACAAGGGTATTATGACACCAAACTGTTTAAAACAAGGATAGATGATTAGAATCATTTTGTAAGGAGAATAAAAGACATTATCCTTTATGAATCAGTAAGAGAGTACGATCTTCCGGACGATAAAGACGAACATATCCTAAAAGATAAAATTATTCGACTTACAGGAAAGGCAATAATTGAAAATGATATTTGCCAATAAGAATTTCGGCGTGTTGTTGTATATATAGAAGAAGCTAATCGAACGGTAGTGTTAATCTGTAATAATTTAGAATGGAGTGCTACTACAATAGCCGAACTTTACAAAAGACGTTGGTTAATTGAGACTTTTTCAAATTGATAAAACTAAATTACCAACTTATTTTTTTTTAGAGACTTCGCCAAACGCTTGTAAATCACAAATTTTTTATTGCTTTAATTTGCTACCTGCTTTTAGAACTTATTCGCAGAACATTGAGCAAGATAAATCATCGTTTCGGACACTTTGTCACCTTGATTCGGGTTTGCCTGCTTGCCTATATTGTAAATAATTCTTATATTAAGGTAAGAGCAGCTAGAAACGGCAAAACGACCCTCCAGATTTGTTCACTCATCCACTTTATTACGAAGATTTTGAATAGCTTTTGATTGATTATATATAATATTCTAGCTGATAATCAGGAGTATAAATTACTAACTCGCCGAAATTTCATTTTGTTCGGACACGTATGAAATACCAAAGCAAATACCGAATCATTTAATTCCCAAATTAAGCTTTATAGAGTGAATCAAAGAGGAGTTTGGGAATTCTTCCTCTTTCTATTACACAAACTTTTTGCTTAGTCCCCAAAAATACTTGTGACCCTTTTATTTATTTTTAACAGTTATTTGAATTATAAGTAAAGCATTAAATCTATATCTATTATAGTCGTATAATATATATTATGTTAAGTACTAATAATGAAAATTAAGGAGAAGCTTTAAAGACCTCTCCTTGGAAATTTATTTTAAATTTGAAATTTTGTCATTAATCTCCTTTAATTTATCAGTTTGGCCAGTTCTAGCATATAACTGTTTTAAAGAAATTAAAGTATTCCTATCTTTAGGATCTAATTGTAATGCTTTTTCTAAATATGGTTGTGCTTTCTTCCACATGAATTCAAATTTTTCTTTTTCCTTCGCATATAAGTTATTGTCAGTAATCTTATCTGCATTTTCAAAGACTTTCACTCCTTCATTAAAGAAAAGTGCACCCATATTATACACAGCATCAAAATAATCAGGTTTTAGTTCAATTGCTTTCATGTAAGCTTTTTCAGCATCTTCTATCCTCCCCATTTGATCGTAATTAGCTCCAACAGCAAAATGGATCATTGGGTTTTTAGGATCTATTTCAACCGCCGTTGTTAGATTTTTTTGAGCTTCAGTAATATTTCCTTGTGATAAATATATATTAGTTTCTGCAATAATAATATTATAATTATTAGGGAATAGTGTTCTTGCTTTTTTTATAGTATTAAGAGCTTTTAGTGTGTCCTTTTCATTCTTTATGTATATATTACTCAATGATATATATATAGCAGGCTGGCTATAATTTATTTTAACCAGCTTTTGAAAATATTTTTTTGCTTTATCCCATTCTTCAGCTAATTCTGCACTTAAAGCAGCATTGTACGTAGCTGAACTATCTTTCATCCCAAACGTTTCGTTTATTTTAATTGTTCTATCAAACGATTCCATAGCATCTTTATATTTCCCTTTAGAGTATAAATCGACACCTTTATTATAGAACTGCTCGCTACAAACATATAAGCCTATCATTGGGCTCTGTGGAGAAATCATTTCATTAGAAATTTCTTTATCAAATTCAATAGCCTTATTATAAGAATCGTAGGCCTTTTGAACAGCATTTGAATCTAAATTAAGATATTTTTCTTCTTTAGAAATCGCAATACCAAGGTAAATATTGCCCCTGTAAAACCAGGTTTTAGCTTGAGTTGATGTTTTCTCATTAAGAATACATTCTTCTATTGCTTCTTTTGCTTTGTCGAGTTGACCATTACGGTAATAACTAAAAGCATTCATTAATTTGTTTTGCTGAGCACTAATAGAAGTAAGTGCAGTGAACAAGATTAGAATTAAGGTTAACTTTTTCATTTTTTAAAGTTTATAGTTTTTAAGGTTCAAAGATATTTATATTTTAATTGTTTAATCAATTTTCATTCCAAAATTAAATAATTTGATTATCTATTTCATTTTCAGTAATCTCTTCATCAGTAATTAAGTCGTTGGTATCCAATTCTTCATTTTCAAATTCATCATCATCTTCATATGCAACTTTTGCAACAGAAGCAATAGAATCTTCATCTTTAAGATTTATGAGTCTTACCCCTTGGGTGGCTCTTCCCATAACACGTAAATCTTTTACAGCTAGTCGAATAATTAAACCTGAGCGGTTGATAATCATCAAATCGTCACTATCAGTGACATTCTTTATTGCGATTAAATTACCTGTTTTATCAGTAATATTAATTGTTTTTATACCTTTACCTCCACGGTTTGTTTGACGATAGTCTTCCAAAGAAGAACGTTTTCCGTATCCATTTTCGGAAACAACTAGTATTTCAGATTCAAAATTTTCCACACATACCATACCGACAACTTTATCTTTTGCATTTTTCAAGGAAATCCCTCTAACACCGCTTGCATTTCGGCCCATTGGACGAACTTTTGTCTCATTAAATCGGATTGCTTTCCCAGATTCTAATGCCAAAAGAACTTCATTCTTTCCATTAGTAAGTATAGCTTCAAGTAAATGATCATTTTCACGAATTGTTACAGCATTTATTCCATTTTGACGAGGTCTAGAATATGCTTCAAGTGAAGTTTTCTTAATAACTCCCTTTTCAGTACAGAGAATAATAAAATTATTTTCTGTATATTCTTTATCCTTTAGGTTTTTAACATTAATAAAAGCTTTAACTTTATCTCCGGGTTCAATACTTAAAAGATTTTGTATTGCTCTTCCTTTTGATGATTTAGAACCTTCAGGAAGTTCATATACTCTCAACCAAAAACATTTTCCTTTTTCGGTAAAAAGCAGCATGTAGTCATGCATGGAAGCAATAAATAAATGTTCAAGGAAATCTTCCTCTCGGGTGTTGCTCCCTTTTGCACCCCTTCCTCCTCTGTTTTGTCTTCTGTATTCAGTTAGAACCGTCCGTTTAATATAACCCATGTGAGAAATTGTAAGTACCACATTTTCATCAGCAATGGTGTCCTCGATTCTAAAATCTAAGGCTGAATACTCAATTTCTGTTTTACGCTTATCACCATACTTGTCTTTTATTTCAAGTAGTTCATTTTTGATAATTTGCATTCTTAGTACTTCGTCTGCAAGGATACTTTGAAGATATTCTATAAGTTTTATGAGTTCATCATATTCTTGTTTGATTTTATCTCTTTCTAAGCCGGTTAGTTTTTGCAAACGCATGTCAAGAATAGCTCGAGCTTGTATTTCGCTCAATGCGAAAGTCTCCATTAAACCATTTCTTGCAATTTCAACTGTTTGGGAAGATCTAATCAGAGCAATAACCTCATCGAGATGATCTAAAGCAATTAGTAATCCTTCAAGAATATGAGCTTTCTTTTGAGCCTCAGCAAGTTCGTATTTTGTACGACGAACTAATACCTCGTGCCTATGCTCAACAAAATAAACAATAAGGTCTTTTAAATTCAACATTTTTGGTCTTCCTTTAACCAAAGCAATATTGTTTACATTAAATGAGGATTGTAAAGCAGTATGTTGATATAGTTTATTTAATACAACATTTGGAATCGCATCTTTTTTAAGATCGTAGACAACTCTCATCCCATCCCTATCTGATTCATCTCGGATGTCAGCAATGCCATCAATCTTTTTCTCATTTACCAACTCAGCCGTTCTTTTGATCATCTCGGCCTTATTCACTTGATAGGGAATTGAGCTAACAATAATTTGAGTCCTTCCATTTTCATTATCTTCAATCTTAGACTCACCTCGGATAACAATTCTTCCTCTACCTGTTTCAAATGCTTCTTTAACACCTTCATAGCCATAAATAACCCCTGAAGTTGGAAAGTCAGGAGCTTTGATGTATTTCATCAATTCGGGAATAGTGATATCATAGTTTTCGATGTAAGCAATAATTCCATCAATAACTTCAGTGAGGTTATGAGGAGGCATGTTAGTGGCCATCCCAACAGCAATACCTGAAGCACCATTGATTAATAGATTTGGAATTTTTGCAGGAAGAACTGTAGGCTCTTTTAAAGAATCATCGAAATTAAGTTGAAAATCTACTGTATCTTTATCCAAGTCAGCCAATAATTCTTCAGCAATTTTCTGTAAGCGGGCTTCAGTATAACGCATAGCAGCAGGGCTATCGCCATCAATCGAGCCAAAATTTCCCTGGCCATCAATTAAAGGATATCGTAATGACCACTCTTGAGCCATACGAACCATTGCATCATAAACTGATGTATCTCCATGTGGGTGATATTTGCCTAACACCTCCCCTACTATACGTGCTGATTTTTTATGTGGCTTGTTTGAAAACATCCCCAAATCATACATTCCATACATCACCCTACGGTGAACAGGTTTTAAGCCATCTCTAACATCAGGAAGGGCTCTTGAGACAATAACCGACATTGAATAATCAATATAAGCCGTTTTCATCTGGCTTTCAATGTCTACTTTTAGAATTTTTTCAGTTTCGTTGTTATTCTCCATAAAGGAAATTAGTTTTAATAGTCAAAATATTACCGTAAATCATTGTTAATCAACATTATTAACGTATATAATTTAGCTACGAAATTACTTATTATTCGTGAGATTTCAAAACAATTATTGTTTTTTATTATGAACATTTGATTGTTAAAAAAAAAATCTTTTCGAAGAATCGCTAACGAAATGAAAATCAATGCTTTTAAAATAATTGAAGTTTTCATGAGCAAATTTCCTAATAACATTTATAGAATTTGTTTGTTTAATCCAATTAAAGACTAATTTTACTCTTTAAAATAAAAAGCAAAAAAGATGGATGCAAAATTCTCGCAACGTATAAAAGATGTTCTAACTTATAGCAGAGAAGAAGCTATGCGTATTGGTAGCGATTTTATTGGACTTGAACATTTACTATTAGGAATTATTCGCGAAGGCGATGGAATGGCAATTCAAATATTAAATTATTTGGGTGTTGACTTAATAGAACTTAAAAAGCGAATTGAAAAAACATTAAATTCAGGAATTACAACAAAATCCAAAGAATTAGTTGAAAATCCTACCCTCATTAAACAAGCAGAAAGAGTATTGAAACTTACTTATTTAGAAGCAAAGCTATTCAATAGCGAGCTAATCGGAACAGAGCATTTGCTACTTGCAATTTTGAAAGATGATAATAACATTGCTACTCAATTGTTGCATAAGCGTGGAATTGATTATGAAAATGTCAAAGAAGAAGTTAAAGCAATAACTTCTAATAAAGGTCAGGATTTACCTAATGAAATTCAGGACAATATTAGTAATCCGTCAGAAGATGAACCTGATGAACCGATGGGGATTCAAAGCGGAAGTAAAAAACCAGGCGATTCAAAATCAAAAACTCCAGTTTTAGATAATTTCGGGAGAGATATTACAAGACTGGCTGAAGAAAATAAATTAGATCCTATTGTCGGTAGAGAAAATGAAATGGAGCGAATTGCTCAAATTTTAAGTCGTCGAAAAAAGAACAACCCAATTTTAATAGGGGAACCTGGTGTTGGAAAATCTGCTATTGCAGAAGGTTTGGCATTACGAATTGTACAACGTAAGGTTGCCCGTTCGCTATTTAATAAACGTATAATTTCTCTTGATCTGGCATCTTTAGTTGCAGGCACAAAATATCGCGGCCAATTTGAAGAAAGAATGAAAGCCGTTTTAAATGAGCTTGAGAAAAACCCTGATGTTATTTTGTTTATTGATGAAATTCATACTTTAATAGGTGCTGGTAATGCTTCCGGTTCACTTGATGCTTCTAATATGTTTAAACCTGCTCTTGCAAGAGGTGAAATTCAATGTATAGGTGCAACAACACTTAATGAATACAGGCAACATATTGAAAAAGACGGAGCTTTAGAAAGAAGATTTCAGAAGGTGCTTGTTGATCCAACTTCTCCCGAAGAAACCATTGAAATCATACATAACATTAAAGAAAAATACGAAGATCATCATCTTGTTACTTATACTGATGAGGCAATTAAAGCTTGTGTTAATTTAACAACAAGATATATTACAGATCGCAACCTTCCTGATAAAGCTATTGATGCAATGGATGAGGCTGGTTCACGAGTTCATATTAAAAATGTACATGTTCCATTAGAAATAATTCAACTTGAAAGTCAAATTGAAGAAGTTCGCAAATTTAAAAACGATGCCATTAAAAGTCAAAAGTATGAGGAGGCTGCTAAGTATCGTGATCAGGAACGACAATTGTTGATTAAATTAGAGGATGAAAAAAGGAATTGGGAAAATCAGTCTAAACAAAATCGAGAGATTGTTAGCGAAGATAATGTAGCTGAAGTTGTGGCTATGATGACAGGAGTTCCTGTTCAGCGAATTGCACAAAATGAAAGTGTTCGCTTAATTAACATGGAAAAGGAACTTGAGGGAAGTGTTATTGGTCAGAATGAAGCAATTAAGAAAGTTGTTAAATCAATTCAAAGAAATCGTGCAGGTCTAAAAGATCCAAATAAACCAATAGGCACTTTTATCTTTTTAGGTCCAACCGGTGTTGGTAAAACTCATTTAGCCAAAGTTTTATCGCAATATCTATTTGATAGTTCTGAAGCATTAATCCGTATTGACATGAGTGAATATATGGAGAAATTTGCTGTTTCAAGATTAGTTGGAGCGCCTCCCGGATATGTAGGTTATGAAGAAGGTGGACAATTAACTGAAAAAGTAAGACGCAAACCCTACTCTATTGTTTTGTTGGATGAAATTGAAAAAGCTCATCCTGATGTATTTCATCTTCTTTTACAGGTACTTGACGATGGTATATTGACTGATAGTTTAGGCAGAAGAGTAGATTTTAAAAATACTATAGTCATCATGACTTCTAATATCGGATCTCGCCAGTTAAAAGATTTCGGACAAGGAGTAGGTTTTAGTACTGCTGCACGTAAAGCTGCACAATCAACTTATACTCAAAGTGTAATTGAAAGTGCACTTAAGAAAACATTTGCCCCCGAATTTTTAAATCGTATTGATGACGTTGTCATTTTCAACTCTCTTGAAAGAGAAGATATACATAAGATTATTGACATAGAGCTTAAAGAATTATACAAAAGAGTAAATCAACTTGGTTTTGTATTAGAGCTTACTATCCAGGCTAAGGATTATATTCTTGAAAAAGGTTGGGATGCTCAGTTTGGTGCTCGTCCATTAAAACGTGCCATTCAAAAATATATTGAAGATATTTTAGCTGAAGAAATTATTAAAACCAAACATAAAGAAGGTGATATTCTTCAGATTGATTATGATTCAAAGAAAGATGAAATGATTATTCATCAGAAAAAGTCAAAAAAGAAGCTAGTTTAGGCTAAAAAAAATAAGGCTGAAGTCTTAAATATTGATTTAAGTCTTCAGCCTTATTTTTTTTTAATTTATTTCTTTAAACTTTATAACTCGAAATATCTCTCACTTCACAGTTATTGATAAAGCTAGTTTTGGCAATATTTTCAGCTCTAACTTTACGTATAAATATTTCTGCTGACCTTTTTAAAATATCATTTCTATTGGCATCTATCACCAATAAGTACCCACAAATTATATTTCCAGCCATTTCAACCAAACGGCGTGCATGAAAATCAAGATATTCCGAATCCTTTTGTTCATTAATACGATTAAAAACTTTCTCGAACTGTTGAGTCATCTTTACCAATAATTTTTGTTGAAATTCAAACTCAGGCTTAACAGGAGTTTGTTCATATTCACGAATCATTAATAGGTATTGACCATTTACTACTCCTTTAATTGCTGCAATAACCTGAAGTTGTGAAGTCCCTTCGTAAATAGAAGTAATTCTGGCGTCTCTATAAATACGTTCGATAGCAAAATCCTTCATAAATCCAGTTCCCCCATGAATCTGCAGACCATCATAAGCTATCTGATTGCAATATTCACTCGAAAATAACTTAGTAAGCGGAGTCATAACATCCGAACTTTTTTGATATTTTTTATTATCAAGTTTTTCTTCTGGAGTCAAAGCTCTATGTTCTTGTACATTTGCATATGCCTTATACATATCAACATGACGAGCTGTTTCATAAAGTAAACAACGAATTGCATCCGTTTTTACTCTCATATCTGTCAGCATTTCAAAAACTGCAGGATATTTGATTATGGGTTTGCCGAATTGTTCTCTTTCGTGTGCATATTTTAAGGCCTCTCTATAAGCAGCTTCAGCTATCCCTACAGATTGAGCACCTACACCCAAACGAGCTGAGTTCATCAGTGACATCACATATTTGATCAATCCTAATTTTCTATCCCCTACCAATAAAGCAGGTGCATTAGAAAATACGAGTTCACAAGTAGGAGAACCTTTTATTCCCAATTTGTTTTCAATTCTTCTAATAGTGAGTGCCTTATCTTTGCGGTCATAAACAAAAAGTGAAAGCCCTCTCCCATCGCTGGTTCCTTCTTCCGAACGAGCCAATACCAAAGAAATGTGAGCATCACCATTGGTTATAAAACGTTTCACCCCATTCAAATACCATTTGCCATCTGCTTCATTTAAAGTAGCTTTTAACTGAACTGCCTGCAAGTCGGAACCGGCATCAGGTTCTGTTAAGTCCATGGCAGCCGTTTCACCTTTGCAAATACGTGGTAAAAATTCGTTTTTAATATCTTCAGAAGCAAATTCATGTATGGTCTCAGCACAATCCTGAAGTCCCCAAATATTTGCAAAACCAGCATCAGCACGCGAAACAACTTCCGCAGCTATAGCATAAGGTACAATTGGGAAATTTAATCCACCATAAGACCTTGGTAATGAAATTCCAAATAAACCAGCTTCTGTTATAGTATCGATATTTTGTTGAGTTCCTTTTGCATAAATCACTTCATTGTTTACGAGTTGTGGACCATCATGATCAACCAATTCGGCATTTTCGGCAATAATATTACCAGAAATCTCCCCTATTATTTCCAACACTTTATCATAATTATCAAATGCATCCTCATAATCCATGGGTGCATAGTCATAATTATCTTTATCTATATAATCATTTTCTTTCAATCTGGCTATTTTCTCCATCAAGGGATGTGAAAGATGGAGTTTCAATTGCTCATTATCAGTATAAAAATTTGCCATTGGGGAAAGTATTTAATTGATTTATTTTGAGTTTTTACGATAGTATTTAATCATCTTTGGAATAATATCAGTGATATTACCAATGATGGTATAATCTGCAATCATATTGATGGGGGCTCTAGCATCATTATTGATTGAAATAATTTTAGCTGATTGATCCATACCTGCACGATGTTGAACGGCACCTGAAATTCCACAGGCAATGTAAAGTTTTGGACGTACAGTAACACCGGTTTGGCCAATCTGACGTTCGTGTTCAACAAATCCAGCATCCACTGCAGCACGCGAAGCACCTACCTGGGCACCTAAAGCATCAGCCAATTCATACAACAGCTTGAAATTGTCACGCGAACCTACTCCGTAGCCACCTGCAATAATAATTTGTGCATTTTTAATATTTATCTTCTGACTTTCGACATGCCTTTCGATGATTTCTAAAACAAAATCATTTTCATCGAAATACTGCTCAGGGTCGATAACTACCAGTTCGCCGGCATAATCAGTTGAAAATATTTCGTTTTTCATTACCCCTTCCCTAACAGTTGCCATTTGAGGCTTGGTGTCGGGGTTGATAATGGTAGCGATAATATTACCACCGAATGCAGGACGTATCTGATATAAAAGGTCTTTATATTCTGTTTGTGTTTTATTTTCAAAATGATTCCCGATTTCCAGACTTGTGCAATCTGCTGTTAGTCCACATTTCAAAGCAGAGGCTATGCGGGGCGCCAAATCGCGACCAATAGAAGTGGCTCCAAACAAAGCAATCTGAGGTTGAATTTCTTTAAACAACTTTGTAACAACTGAAGCGTGGGGCAAAGTAGAATAAGGAAACAATTTTGAAGAATCAGCTTTATATACTGTGTCAACTCCATAGGGATACATCGACTTCTCAATGTCCTTCAAATTACTTCCTGCAACTATAGCTTCGAGTTTTATTTGCAGTTCGTTGGCTAACTTTTTTCCTTTCGAAAGCAACTCCAGACTAACTTCTGAAATATGACCTTCGTCGGTTATTTCGCAATAAACAATAATATTATTCACGTCTAAATGTTTTTTTTAATTTAACCAATAATATGAGTAGAAATCAATTCTTTCATCAATTCATCAATCTCGATGTCGTTCGATTGAATTTTTTTCGAGTCTTTTTGAGTTAAGACTACATTTTCAATCTTTTTAACTTTTGTGGGTGAACCCGAAAGTCCAAGCATCTCAACATCTGCCTGTATATCTTCTACCGACCACTCCTTAATTAATAAATAAGGTCTATCAACAAAAAGAACAGAATAATCGTTTACTTCAGTCTGCAATTCGGTCAAAGTGCGCGAATGCTTATATTTCATCATGCGTTTTGCATTACGTTCGCGGCAAGGTGTAGCCGAACTATGCACTGTTATTAAAGCAGGGAAAGGTGCTTTTACGGTCTCTACTCCCCTTTCAAGTCTTCTTTTTATTACAATAGATTTAGCATCAACTGAAACTACATCTTCTGCATAAGTAATTTGAGGAATATTAAGCTTTTCAGCAACCTGTGGGCCTACTTGCGCTGTATCACCATCAATAGCCTGGCGACCAGCAATCACTAAATCGTAAGGTGCCAATTTGCGAATGGCCATTGAAATGGCGTAAGACGTAGCAAGAGTATCAGAACCAGCAAATTTTCTATCGGTTAGCAATATACCATAATCAGCTCCTCTATAAATTGATTCTCTAATGATTTCAGCAGCTCTGGGAGGTCCCATCGTCAGCAAAACTATTTCAGTTTCAACATTTAGTGATTTCTTGATTTCAATTGCCATTTCCAACGCATTCAGGTCTTCAGGATTGAAAATTGCCGGAAGAGCAGCCCTGTTTACAGTGCCGTCAGCTTTCATAGCATCTTTCCCAACATTCCGCGTATCAGGAACTTGCTTAGCTAAAACAATAATTTTAAAGCTCATGTTTTGGTTTCAATTTCATTTAAAAAAGACTGCAAATGTAAGGTTTTATATGTTAACTTTTTGTGAAAGCATCATTTTATTGAAAAATATCAGGCTAAGATGTTTGAAAACAGTAGTTTAAAATCTTAAAATTGTCGTTTGTGTCAAACATCAGGCTAAAACGAAATATTGATTTAAGCTAAAATCTCATTTGTAATGATTTATTAGTCTAACCCATTGTCAGGGGCACGAAATTTTGTCCCCTTTCTTGAACAACAACCCAAAACCCATATTGGGTAATAATTTTAGGGGCGATTCATGAATCGCCCCTACGCAATTTTTTCCACCTCATTCAACCGGATTTACCCAAAACAGCATACCTGAGGTTTATACTAACCCTTTTCCGAATAATCATATCCTTTTAGGCATGTCGATTCACGATAATGCTTTTCGGAATTGTATTTCATTATTCAATTACCTCTAAACCCAACTTATCAGCTTAAATATTCAAGTGCCCCCTAACTATATTCAGGTCAATTTTATCTATATTCCCATTAAGCTCAGCGCGCCTCCCGTCTACCTAATCTATATTCCAGTTTAGCTTGCTTCATGTGCAGCTCATCTTGTCACTTTTCTGCTTCTTTTAAAAATATTTCCTGAAATCCAACTCCAAAATACAAAACGCCATATACCTCTCCTTTACTCTGGTCGTTGAATTGTCGAAACACCAACCACTTCGCTGACTTAATAACCATTAACCCAATAACCATTAACTTAATAAGCTCTAACACTTCTCCCCGAATGCTGTTTTTTTGACATCTTTATTTCTTATTTTTGTCAACCTATTTTAGGACAGACTATTATACTTCTCCTGCCCATTCCTTATAAAATTCATCTAAATACTGTTGCATATAAACTTGACGATGATTGGCCATGCTTTTTGCAGTAGAGGTATTCATTTTATCGCGCAATAGAAGTAACTTTTCGTAAAAATGATTAATTGTTGGAGCATTAGTGTTTTTATATTCCTCTTTGGTCATGTTTAAATTAGGAGCAATTTCAGGATTATAAATAGTCCTATGCTTAAACCCACCATAATTAAATGTACGGGCTATACCTATAGCACCCATAGCATCTAATCTGTCAGCATCCTGAATAACATCAAGTTCGGGCGATTTAAACTGAGTCAAGTGTTTTCCACCCTTAAAAGAAATATTTTCAATTATTTTCACCACATGAGCAATAATCTCCTGGTCTACATCAAGAGCAATTAAAAAATCCCTGGCCTTGCATGGCCCTGCACTTTCATCACCATCGTAAAACTTAGCATCGGCAATATCGTGAAGCAAGGCCCCTATTTCTACTATAAAAAGGTCGACAGCTTCGGTTTTGGCAATCTTTTGGGCTAATTTCCAAACTCTATATGCATGCCACCAATCGTGTCCTCCTTCCGCATTACATAATGTTTCCTTTACGTAAGCAATAGTTTTCTGTATGATATCCTCCTTATATAACTGCATGCTACTGTTTAATCATAAGGTTATGAGGCTACAAAAAAGCTCAATCAAATCAGGTTCGGCAATGCCTGCTATTGCAATAATTTCAGAAAGGGCAACCGGATGCAGATTTGCAGGATCGCATTCGTCCGTAATAACCGAAATAGCGGCACAAGGCAAGCCTATTTGATTGGCAACAATTACTTCAGGAACTGTAGACATCCCAACCACATCTGCTCCCATATTCCTAAGCCAACGATATTCAGCTCTGGTTTCCAAATTGGGCCCTGGAACTACTACGTATACCCCTTTATGCAACACTATGCTTTTCTCCTTAGCAATAGCTTCAAATATACGATTTAAATCGGGCGAATAAGGACAACTCATATCAGGAAAACGTGGTCCCATTTCATCCAAATTCTTACCTCTTAAAGGATTATCTGGAAGTAAATTAATATGGTCATCGAGCAACATCAGGCTTCCTTTTTTAAATTCCGGATTTAAGCCACCGCCGGCATTCGAAATCAATAGATATTTAGTATCCAGCATTTTCATAACTCTTACCGGAAAAGTTACTTCACTCAATGAATACCCTTCATAGTAATGAAAACGACCTTGCATAGCAAGCACTCGCTTTCCTCCAATAGTTCCTTGTATAAGTTTTCCTTTGTGTGATTCAACTGTTGAAACGGGGAAGTTTGGTATATCTACATAATCGATGATGGTATCAATTTGAATTTTGTTAACGAAGCCACCTAGTCCAGTCCCAAGAATTACAGAATAATCTGGTGATTTTATACCATGTTCCTTAAGGAATTTAGTGGTTTCAATGAGTTTTTGCATCATAATGTTTTGTTTTATTTTAAAATGAATGTTGAATTATTTGCTTGATATGATTGCTAGAGAGTCGGTGCAAAACAGCCTTAAAGCTCTCAATGGAATGAGGATGCTCAATTATAGCATTTTCAATATTGTATGTAATTTCTTCAGGAAGAAAACTAAGTTTAAGATGGATGTTCTCTATGAACCCATCTTTTACACCTAAATCAATTTGCTGAGTCTTGCCTTCATACTCCCATCTATCTTGAAAAGTATATGGTGGTGAATAGCCGTAATTCCATTTCCTTTGCTGATAGCGCTCCTTAGAAATAATTTCTATATTATTGATATCTTTAGTTTTGAGAAGATAGCTTAAATTATCACTTGAAGTATGTAATACAAACTTCATAAATAGCTCCGAGAAGGCTTCAACGCTAATATTTGGCAAATAATCTGATAGATTACCTACTTTACTTCTCACAGAAGGGACGGCTTTATGCTGATAGCGTTCGGGATGAGAAGCCAGGCTTTTGCTTAATAAATCAAGATTAGAAGAAAACAATAAAGTCCCGTGATGTAACACCGTATTCTTGAATATATGTTCGGCTGTGCCCGATATTTTCAAGCCTTGAGTTTCTATGCTGTTGCGTTGGTTTTTATTAGCATCAATTCCTATTGACTTTAAAAAGCCAATAATAAGATTGCTAAAGCGATTAAAACTCACCTGCGCCGGAGCTTTTGTATGACTGATGAAACCATAATTCAGGTTTCCTTTGTCATGGAAAACGGTTCCCCCTCCAGATATTCTTCTATAGAGAGGAATATGCTGCTCATGAAGAAATAATGCATTGCTTTCGGCATGCGCATTCTGATGTTTTCCCACAATAACCGCATCTTCATTTCGGTATACAAAGAAGATGTCTTCCTTAAACTCCTTTAAGAGATACTCTTCCATTGCTAGATTGAAGGAAGCTTTCAAGTTATGAGATTGAATACAAAGCATAGGTTTAAAAAGAGGACAAAATTAGTAAATTAGGCTAACACTCAACTATTATAAATCCACTGCTTGTTGGCATATCGTGCTTTTTGAAACGCTCATCACTTTAAAATGTCCCTGAGATGGGAAAACCAAAATTGGTTGCTGAGCTTCAATTTGAGCAGGAAGTTTGATTAGTCCTTTATCGTTATAAAACAAGGCTACTTTAGCATCAGCATCAATTAGAACCAGATAATTCTTTTCGCTATTCTCAATACTTACAAGTTGCACATAAGTGGGAATGGTAGTCATTTTCTCACTTAGCATTAATTTTTTGTCGGTATCGAATATTTTTATCTCATTCTTATCCACAAATATATAATCTAATTGCCCGTCATTATTAATATCAGCATAGATAAAAAAGTGGGAAGTAGAAAAATCATCGAAATACACACTTTGCCTCCCTCCTTTTGCATCAATCTTTTGCACCTTACCATTGAGTTCGGTGGTAACAAGAAACTGCGTCTTCGCTTTATTATCAATATATAAATTGTTTTGTGAAGATTTTGCAAAATCAGGTTTAAGGCTCATTCTCTTTTCGCCCTGACGATTTAAAAAGCTCAGTTTCCCTTTTTCATCGCAAACAATTATAAAATCTTTATTGTTAAACAACAACACCTGAACAGGCTTTAATATATCAGAACTGCATTTAAATAGCTTCCATTCTTTCACGCGTTTACCATCCATATTATAGTTGTAAATGGCTTTATCAGCTGAGGGGATTAATGCCCTATACTCATCTTTATCGCTATAATTTGCCAAGGTATGCCCTGCCGATGATTTTGCACTTAGTTTAGCCGGAAATCCTTTGGCATACTCTCCCTGCATATCTATTAGGTGTAGCGAGCGTTCAGTATTGAAGAAAAGATATTTAACGCCTTTATAGGTAATAAAGTCTATATCGCCATAAAGTACATCCCCTATTTTTTTCTTAAACACTATGTTGCCATTGGCATCGATAAGATATAAGTTACTTCCCTTATCATACACCGCGAAATTTTCATATTTTGTATCGTGGGCAACAGGGCTAACTGCATCGAAATCCAATTGTGTTTTAACAAGGGTAGAAACTATTGTGTCGTGAGTAGGTTCATATTTTAGATAAGCATTGGTATAGAACATTTGTTTGTTCAAGCTAAACTGAATAGCCAAGGCTTCAATATTATTCAGCGAAACATTTGCGTATTCCATATGCTGAAGCATGATTGGGTCGAAATATCTTTTAAACAATCCACTTTGTTGTTTGAAATTGAGATATAAGCTGATATTAGCTTTATCATCAATATGATCGCTAAAAGTTTTATAGCTGCTGTTGTTGTGCAAAGTTTTCCCCGACATATAATTCATTACAAAATATTCGGCTCCATCTTTCGAAGAGCACATCACAACATAATTTTCTATTACACAAACATAGGGTGATTTTACATCCGAAAAGAAACTCCCTAAAATATCGGGTAAAAAACTGCTTATAGCTATACGGTTAATGCGATATTCTCCAACTCCAGAAGTGTCGGGCGTTCCCCCAGAGTACAAATATCCGGCTCTTATCAATTCATTTAGCGAAGAGTTCATCAAATCGCGGTCGGCAATATCAAACAAAACATATCCATATTGTTGTTCCCAAGGATTAAGGGCAGGGGCATAAGCCAAACATACCTCTTTCCCTATCCACCGCACCATTTTATCAGCAATATCGAGGCGATAGATGTTGTTGTTCCTTTTTTGTTTCAATACAAATGGTTCAATACCCCCACTCTTTTCAAGAAATTGTTTCCATTGTTTATAGTAGATAAAGAAGTTATCGAAGCCAAGGTTAGCGTAGAAAAAAGTGTTTTCGGGCAAAATATTTACTGCATTTAGTTTAGGACTTTCCTGTCCCATGAAGGTGCATAAATAATTATACAAGGAATCGTTGACAGAGGTATAGCCTGTTAACAAAAGTTCATTAGGTTTTATCATCATATCGAATCCGCTGAAAGAGGCAAATCGCGAACAAAAGGAAAATGCCTGATAAAAATCGGGAGCGATAAAATTTTGTGCAATCTTGTACACATATGGATAATTAATAAACACATTCACTTCAACTTTTTTTCCTGCAGTATTATAAACATTCAGAAAATTGGGATTGTCGAGCAGTGAGGTTGCTTCCTGCAATTGATGATAGGAACGCAAAAGTAAATCGTGGCTGAAACTTCCTGCAATGATTCCTTTCTTACAAAACCACCAAAACGAAAGCTGATTATCTTTGTTATAAGCATTATAAAAATGAGTGTTTTCGATGGATTCTTTTTTCATTGAATTTTTGCCACTGAATTGTTTTTCTACAAAATTCAGCATGCTTTTCTCTGAAGCATAATCAGGCATTGAAAGCAGAAATAATAGCTCCACCTGATTTTGCAAGCCTGAATGCACTGAAAAGGCGAAGGGGCGACTTTGCACAATATCGCTGATTTCTTTTGATGTGGAACGCAGCGAATCGATATACGACAGACTGGCATCGAGCTGCCGAAACATATTGTAGCCCTTGAGTTGTTTCCAAAGTTCGTTTTCGTTATGGATTTTCTTCCAGGTTTCGGGGGTATTATTAAAAACAGCAAACATTGCAGCATCCTTTGGTATGGCATATATGACGGGCAATCGATCTTGTTTGATTCGCATATACCACATAACAGCGGGAACCAATAATGCAATTAATGCAAATGATATTAATAAAATCAGCAAAAGCTTGCGCCTTTTTTGAATGAAGGATTTGATTGCACTCATAATTTGTTGTATTTTTCAATAACCTTCAAAAGTAAGTATGTTTACTCTGCCTTAAACAATGCGTTGCAGAATCTAATCAACAATGGAATGTTAATTAGTGGAAGCACCTAAAGTATTTAAAGTGCCTAAAGTAATTAAAGTTAAAGGGGGATAGTTTAGTATCCAACTCTAAGATATTACAAAACAATCAATCTCTATTTCTTCAATAAGTCGCGAATCTCGGCTAAAAGTTTTTGTTCTTCACTTGGAGGAGGAGTTGGTAAGGGTATAGCTGCTTGTTTTTTCTTCATTTTGTTGATGCTTTTGATGAGTAAAAACATAACAAAGGCAACCAAAGTAAAATCAATTGCAATGGTAATAAACTCCCCGTATTTTATTGATGCTTCAGGGGAAATAATTTTACCCCCTACCCCTCTAACTTCTTCCGATAATACATATTTTAGCGATTTAAAATCGACTCCCGCAGTTATTTTGCCCACAATAGGCATAACCATTCCATCGATAAACCCGCTCACTATTTTACCAAAAGCTCCACCCATAACAAAGGCCACTGCCATGTCGATCAAATTGCCTCTAAGGGCAAACTCTTTGAATTCTTTTACTGCACTCATCTTTATCTGTTTAATTTAATTATTCATTTTTACGTATAAAATTAATAGGATACAAATTCCAAGGAATTGATATTCTATTTGCACAAGACTTCAAAATTACAATTTTTATTTGAAGTATATAATGCTGAAAAAATAATTAATTCGAAGTTTTATAATTTCAGAAATGCGAATTCAATGGTATTATAAGCGAAGCAGGCATCGACAATTTGCATGTATATACCTTCAGTAGTGGTATTTATACCTATGCTTTAATAGTGGATGGTAAAGTGATTGCTTCTAAGAAAATGCTTTGTTCGAAGAAGTAAGTTTGAGTTATAAAAAATCTTTTTTGGTTTAATTGAAAGAAAACCTTTCTCAATACAAATAATTATTTGAAGCGAAAAATGAATTTATACTAAAGACAATTCCTTATTGAAATAATATTTATCTTTGTATTTTGCTTAGCATAGGCTTTTGACAACAAAATCCTTATTTAATAAACAAAATTAAGTTTAATAATGACCGGCTATAAATTAATATTAACCCACAATTGCATACCCATTTATATTAATGAAGGTATTTGCAAAGCCTTGCCCAAAACCGGATTTGCGATTGCCGATGGTGGTATTGCCAGCACCATCATCGGCTAAGGGGTTTTTCTATAATGCCTTTAACGGCAAAAATTTCTTTAGATAGAAATTAGCAAAACTAAGTCACTATCTTATTTCTTTAAACTTTAAAACAAATACTTATGAAAAAAACAATTTTAATTATTGCAAGCATTATTATGCTTTGCAATATAAATATTAATGCACAAGTAACACTTGAGCATACTTTTGTAACAGGCGGAACAAGTGCTGCTATGGGTCAAGAATTTTTCCTAACAAATCTTGGTAATAATAATTATAAATATGTAATTTATGATTATGATAATGCAAAATTCAGTTTATATAATATGGATTATTCTCCTTTCATGCTAAATATTGAAATACCTGTTATTTCTGATCCTGCCAATAATACTTGGTATAGATTAGGATATATTACTACAACTTTATTTGATTGTGATTCTTCAAATATTGAATATGCAATGATGTTGGATTCACCAAAGCCAAATAAACATCCTAATTTTGCTATTTATAGAACAGATAATACTGTGGTTTTTTCAAAAGATACATGTGGTACTTATTTTAGCATTGGATTGGGTTCGGGAAGTTATGAAATGCATCCTATTATGAATACCTCAGCAGGGGCAAAAATTTTTCTATTTAACACAGATTCAACTCATACATATATGAATACTTTTATTTATGGGCTTTGTGGTATATTGCCAGAAAATATTGCAGAAATACACCAATCTAATGAATTTGTTAGTGTTTACCCAAATCCTACTTCTAATAATATTAATTTTAAAATCACTGCTCCAAGTAATATGGAGCAGTATGAATTGACGATTTTTAATTCAGCATTTCAAACTGTTAAATCAAATAAAATAAATGGAAAAACTAATTTTTATTTAGATTGCGAATACTTTAGCTCTGGAGTCTATTTTTATTCACTTCAAAATAAGAATAAAGTATTTCAAACTGGTAAATTTATAATTTCAAAATGAAAAAACTATTTAAAACAAATCAACATGAAAAAAGCGATTCAAATGATAGTTATCATAAATTTTATGCTTCTATCAATTAATATTTTATATGGACAATCCAATTATAATAGTCATACTCGAGTAAACGGATACTATCTAGGTTGGGACAACAGTGGTAGCAATTCCGGAAATTTAGATGTTAGAAATGACTGGAATCGACCAATACATTTTTTCACAAACAATATTCATAGAATGCGCATTAATGCTGATTCAGCTTGGCAATGTGGTGGATGGGCAAACCAAAATGTTAATGGATTTGTTGGTATTAGTCCTACAGGTTTTTTTGAAAACAACAAGCCATGGAGCATGTTGCATCTTGATGGACCAGACAATACAGGTGCAGGCCTGAATAGTAATTTGTGGAGGGGTGAGCTAGAATTAATTAAATGTTGAATTTAAAATATTATTATGAAAAAACATCTACAAATATTATACTACTTTTTACTTATATTTGCATTGAGCATAAATATTCAGGCACAGAATTTGGTACCTAATTCTAGCTTTGAGGAATATAATAATTGTCCAACATCAGAGGATCAAGTAGAATTTGCATCAGGATGGAGTAAATATAGTACATCAATAACTACTCCTGATTATTATTGTTCATGTGATGTTTCTGGATTTTATAATGTGCCAAACAATGGACAAGGATATCAGATTGCTCATAATAACTGTAATGCATATATGGGTATTGAGACATTTTCTAAACCTCTAATTAATTATAGAGAATATATAGGCATTCAGTTGAATAAACCTTTAACAAAAGGAAAAAAATATTACGCTTCTTTTTATGCCGTAATGTCAGATTCATATTTGGGAAATAAGTATTATAATATGCCCTCAAATAAATTGGGTATTAGATTATCAACAAATTCATATAATGAAGTAAATCCTTGCCCTGTTGATAATTTTGCTCACATTTATACCTCAATTATTATTAATGATTCTATAAATTGGAATAAAATTTCAGGAAATTTTATTGCTGATTCTGCATATAACTTCTTGATAATTGGCAATTTTTTTGACGATGCACATACAGATACAATGCATTTTAATTGTAGTTCATGTCTTAATTATATGAGTTATTATTATATTGATGATATATATTTAGGTTTAGATTCTTCTTTTTCTAATATAAATTGTTATCAGTCAATTAATGAATCAACTACAAATATAAATGTTTTCCCTAATCCTGTTTCTGATTACCTTACAATTTTTTCAAATAATATTTTCGTCTCAGAAATAAAGCTATTCACTGTTTTAGGTGAATTGGTTTATTCTAATGAATTTGAAAATTTAAACAATATACAAATTAACCTTTCATCATTTCCTTCAGGGTACTATTTAATAAACATAAAAGATAGAGAAAATCAAATAATTACAAAAAAAATATTTAAACTTTAAAAACAAACTATTATGAGAAATCAATTTATAATTTTTATTGCAGTTTCTTTTTTGCTTTTATTTTCAGCATCTTATGCTCAGATAAGCAATCCTTCGAATTTAGCAACACCTAATCCAGAATATGTTGGTTGGAATGGAATTGGGGGTAATACAAAACCTTTAGATATTCGAAACATCTTTAATCAACCAATACATTTTTTTACATACAATAATCACAGAATGCGCATTAATGGTGACTTAACCTGGCAATGCGGAGGTTTTGCAAGTCAAACCGTAAATGGTTATGTAGGAATTAGTCCTACAGGTTTCTTTAATAATAATAGTCCATGGAGTATGTTGCATCTTGATGGACCGGATAATACAGGTGCAGGTGGCGTCAGTAATCTTGGATGGCGTCCATGGATGAAAACCGGAGTTTTTATGAAAGAAAACTCAGATGCTATGTACGTTGGAATGCAAGCACAGGGAGATGATGAAAACCGCAGCGATGCTGTAATAAACTGGAGTGATGATTTTGCTTCACCTTTAGGACCTGATAGATTGAAGATAGTATTTACAAGTGTTGGAGGAGGTGGTAATAATCCATTAAACTGTTCTTCTTTACAAGGTTATGAATTTATGGAATTTTCAGCTTTCCCAACAATTACAAACAATACAACGGGTTACCCTGTTGGACATGTGGGTATTGGACCTACATTTACTGCAGCAGCTCTCCCACAATCAAGATTGCATATAAATGCTGAGGAAGACCTCGAAACCTGGCTTCAAATATCAAATGCAACTGGCACAGGACAAACTGAATTTGATGGTTTTCGAGTGGGGATTTTAGGTGATGGCGGTACTGTAAACTTTCGGCAACAGGAAAACTTCCCAATGATGTTTTATACGAATTTCAATAATGCAAATGTTGGAAATGCAAACTGGGAACGAATGAGAATAACAGACATTAATGCAATTGGAACAACAGGCTTTGCACCAAATATTACTCGTGTTTCTATAAGTGAGGATGGAGATTTACCTGTTACAATACCAAGAAGTTTATTACATCTGGGATATAATACAGGTACAACTACTAACCCAACTGCAGTCGATGGTTGGAGACCATGGATGGATGTCGGTACATTTATAAGTGAAAAAACTGATCATCTTTATATAGGAATGAAAAATGAAGGACCATTATTAGGAGATAGGTCTGATGCGGTGATTGGATGGGGAGATAATCACCATCAAGATTTAGCATATCCTTATGGGCAAGGACCAGATAATTTACGTTTTATATTTACAGGTTATGCAGGAGCTACAGGTGTTGATCAACGTGTGACTTCAGCTGACGGACTTGAAGTAGGAAGATTTTCTCCTGATGGAAATTTTGGGATTGGGGATTTTACTGCCTCTATATTTGGAGGACTTAATCAACAACCTCAACAAAGATTAGATGTTGATGGAAATGCGCGAATAAGACAGATGCCTATTACTGCAAATTTCTTCAATACGGTGACAATTGATGGTAATGGTGACTTATGGCAAGGACCTGCAGCAAATATTGGGTTTGGGCTTCCATGCAATGTTACGCCGACATGGGATTTAACATATGATTGGAGAGTCGGATTAAAACATAATACACTATATTTTGATGGGCAAGGAAGAGGTTGGAAAGATAATGTTGCAATTGGCTATACATGTATTGAACCAATATTTGCAAAATTACATGTAGTTCAAAGAGAATTTCTTTCAGTAGATCCTATTTCTCTCATTGGAGATATGAGTGTGGCAGGTGCATTTTTTAGTATTCCTAATCCAAGTTTTAAGAGCACATTGTCAGTAGGAACAGTGGGTTGGTCTACAGGTGATACAAAATACGGTTGTGGAGTAGTTGGTATTGGAGATATTTTTGATGCAAATTATAATGTTTATGGTGTTTATGGGGAATCGAGACTTCTTGGAGTTCCAACAACGGGCAATAATCTTTGGGCTGGTTACTTTAATGGCTCCATTTTTTATAGTGGTGCATTGGGTACATCAGATTCAACTTTAAAAATGGGTGTAAAGAAATTAAATTCGACTTTATCATTAATAGACAGCTTAAAGCCTAGAGAATTTTATTTTGATACCGTATTTTCAAGCAGCAAAGGTTTAAATCTTCCATCGAAAAAACAAATAGGATTTATTGCGCAAGATGTAGCAAAAATATTGCCGGATTTAGTTAGTGATGTTGTCAAACCACCTCAATATGACACTTCAGGTAGAGAAATATTCCCTGAATATAAATTCAAAGCTTTAAATTATAATGCATTTATAGGCATTCTAACTCAAGGAATAAAGGATTTGGATTCTCTGCATAATGATCTTTCTGAAAGAGTTTCTAAAATGGATACGACTCATATAAATTTTGGGGCGCCTTGCGATTCGAGCGATGCAAGTTCCGATTTGAAATCTGATTGGAAAATTGGATTTAATGGTCATAATATTCGATTTAAAGGACAGGGAGATGGAATTGATAAAATGGGAATTGGTTATAATTGTAATGAGTTTCTTATGGGTAAATTAAGTGTAAAGCAAACCAATACTTATGAACCAAGTTCAGGTGGAATGGGAGTAGCCGGTTGGTTTGAGGCAATTTCACAAGGCGTATATACAATAGGTGTGAATGCTACCGCACAAAATAATGACATGCAGGAAAGTGTTGGGGGGAATTTTGAAGCATATGGTGCTAATAGCTGTGATAATTTTGGAATTATAGCTAGTGCTGCAAATGGATATTGTTCAAATACAGCAGGTTTTTTCTGTGGTGATGTAGTTTATACCAGCAATTTATATCTTGCATCGGATAGCGTTTTAAAAACTAATATTACACCTCTCTCAAATGGTATTTCATTGATAAAGCAATTACATCCTAAGATTTATAATTTTAAAACAAACGATTATGCACAATTGCATTTGTCGGGTGGATTAAAATATGGTCTTTTGGCTGAGGATGTAGAAAATGTGCTTCCTTCCTTAGTGAAAACAATTGCATTTCCAATAAAGTCAGATTCTACACAGTCTTTTAGCATACCCCCCGCTCATTATAAAGGAGTAAACTATATTGAATTAATACCTTTGCTTATTCAGGGAATGAAAGAGCAAAGCAGTACAATAGATTCGTTAAAGGCGATGATTTTGGCTTTACAACATCCTGTTGTTAATCCAAATAAATCATTGATTAATGACAATTCGGGTACTGATGAAACTGCAAAGAATAATTATCAGATTGTAGAACTTTCTACCGTAAATTCAATTATTTTAAATCAAAATGATCCTAATCCATTTTCCGAAGAAACAGTCATAAAATACTTTTTACCAGAGAACATTAGCAATGCAAAAATAATGTTCTCTGATAATATGGGGAAAATCATCAAGGCTGTTGAATTGAATGGCACCGGCAATGGAACTTTGCATGTGTATGCTTCAAACCTAAGCAGTGGTATTTATACCTATGCTTTAATAGTGGATGGTAAAGTGATTGCTTCTAAGAAAATGCTTTGTTCG
>CAIXTV010000002.1 GCA_903922465.1 uncultured bacterium | reverse complement strand
TCCCATTCTGCAGACCATATTTTTGTGTGATTTTTGAACCACAATTAATACAACTTTTTATTCATAACTTTCAAAATGCTCCAAAGCTAGATATAATAATGGTTTTGGATGGGTGTCACCAACTATTTTGTCTATTACGCCCCTTATTATAAAAACCTAACTGGCTTTGAAAAGCAGTTAGGTTTTTTTATGTCTCAAATCTTCCCGAAAAATCACTTTTTACACTTCAAAAATAAGTTTAAACCCCAAATTATAATAAAATCTAATGCCTTTTGAGGATTCTTCTATTAATCTTTAGGGTAATATTCAGTAAATGTCCTATCCGAGTTGAAAAAAACTATCTTTTCAATATGAGTAGACGTTTTGGGACTTATTATTTTGTCTTCATCATTTTCTTTCATCACCATCTTTTCAATAGACTTTTCATCAATAGTTTTACTATTAATAGGTTCAAACAATTCAAGATCTTCTTGCATTTCATTTTTACTTTCAGTTATGATAGGTTCAGTAGAAAATAAATCAACTTCCTTAGGAACAAAAGGAATAGTCTGTGCTTTTTTGACCATTTGCCCTTTTCCCAATATTAGCCATTCTATATCAATCTCTGGAAATTGCTTAATGATTTTTAGAATAAATTCTAAGCTTGGATTATTACGCCCTGAAAGTATATGTGAAATACTTGAGCGTTGAACATTGATTTCATCAGCAAATTGGGAGGCAGATAAATTCTTTGTTTTTAATATCAATAAAATTCGTTCGAGCATTTTGTTTACAAAAGTAATCATAATATCGTTTACATATGTGATTACCTGAAATTAACAAATGTAAACTTGGATTAAATAAGTATTTATTTATATTTTAAGTCAAGTATAAATAATCATATAGTTGTATTTCAGCATATTAAAATTTATATTATAAAATTAATTGTTACATGCATCAAAATCAAGCAAATGAGTCAATCATTTATATATATAATCATTACTTATTACTGATTATTTGATATATATAATTAATTATATCGCTTTTTATTATTCAGTAATCAATAATCCATATTGTTTTCCGCATATCACATATGTAAACGTTAATTTTCTTGATTTACATTTGTAACTGTTAAATATTTGAATTACTGATCAATTATTTTTCAAATGCAGGCAACCTTTTGATAGGATTTTTGGTCTTGGCACTATATATTTATTTTTCAAATGCATTATTTTATTATCTTTGTAACTTCAATTCATTTTAAATCATGAAAAAAATAATAATATTACTTTCTTTTTTTCTTATTAATCTTAACTCCTACTCGCAGTGTTCTATTAATTCATTTACAGCAAATGGCACCAGCGTTTTAAATAATATATTCGACACCATTGACATCTGCATTGGCGATTCAGTATTGTTGACTGCTTCAGGAGTATGTGGTTATTTGATGAATAACGATTTTAATAATAATACTATTGGGGCAGGATGGGCATCCAATGCTTCTCCAATGTTTACTAACCCTTGTGGTACTGGTCCAAACGGAACTACTTATTTATGGATAGGTCCTGCTACAAGTTTTCCCCGACAACTCACCACAACCCCATTTGATGTTTCTTCTGGAGGTTGTAACATTAATTTTTGGATGAAATATGCCTCACAAGCCAATTCAACTCCTTGTGAAGGACCTGATTTGATAACAGAAGGTGTTCATTTGCAGTATTCTTATAATGGAGTAGCTGGTCCTTTCACAGATATACAATATTGGGATCCATTAGGTGGTTATAATGCAACCATGACTAGTTGGCAAACATACAACGTTGCTGTTCCACCATTAGCTGCAACCATTAACACTACATTTAGGTTTTATCAAACTAATACAAGTGGAAATGATTATGATCATTGGGGGCTAGACGATGTGAAAATTACTTGTCCTGCAAGTACAGCCATTTTATGGTCCAATGGTGTAATTGGTAATTCAATAGTAGTTTCACCAACTACTACAACTCATTACATATTAACCCTCATTGATACTCTAAACAATACTCAATTACAAGATTCTGTAATAATCAGGGTACATCCTTTTCCTGGGGCAACTACAACTTTCAATTCTCATTTATGCAAAGGTGTAAGTTCTACTTTTACTTATACGGGAATTGGAACAACTAATGCAAATTATTTATGGATATTTGATCCCTTATCTAATATTGTAAGCGGTTCAGGTCAAGGTCCCTATTCTGCTTATTGGGATATACCAGGAACCTTCCCGATAATACTTACTGTTTCTGAGTTTAATTGTAGTAGTTCAGATACATCATATATTGTTATTGATGAAAATCCAATACCAGAATTTACAGCTTCTCCTTTAGTTGGCTGTGATCCATTAACTGTAAATTTTACTGATGTTTCCTTTCCATCTATACAAACAAGACAATGGGATTTTGGTGATTTGACTTCCTCAAGCAATACTTCTAATCTGCAAAACCCAATGCATACTTATTTAGATAGTGGTTGGTACGATGTGAAGTTAGTTGTTTCAACTACAGGAACATGCACTGATTCAGTTACTTTATTAGGTTTAATTCATGTAATAAAAGAACCTGTTGCGGAATTTTCTCTATCCCCATTATCTGCGACTTCAGCGAATCCCTTAATTACTTTTTGTAATTTATCATTAAATAGTACTTCCTGGTATTGGAACTTTGGTGACATTGGTTCTATTGGTAATACATCTTCGCTTAAAAACCCTACACACTCTTATTCTACCAATGGAAGTTTTTCTATTTGGCTAATTGCGCAAAATGATATTTGTATTGATTCTGCTGTTCATACAATTGAAATTAGTCCTGTTCCACCACCAAAACCTGAAACTCCTTTTTCAGTTTATATTCCTAATGCTTTTTCTCCTAATGGAGAAGGCAATAACGAAATATTTATTCCATTAGGAGAAGGAATTGATTCTTCTTATTATGAAATGTCTGTTTTTGACAGATGGGGTGAATTGATTTTTAAATCAGATGAAATGAATAAAGGGTGGAATGGTAAAAAAAATAATGTTGGGAGCACACTTCCTTCAGGAATTTATGTGTATCTCATCAAACTACGAAGATCAGATGGAATCAAACAAAATTACTCTGGACAGGTTTTATTATTTAGATAAAACTCTATTATTCATATAGTTTAGTTATCACCTATAAGTAATTGTTTTGTATGATTTTAAGTTATTTTTTAGGATTAATAATCATAGAAGACTATTAAATAATCTTTTCTAGGCTTGTTATTTGATTGTAATTAACTTATTCTAATACTATATGTAATATTCGTAATACGTTTACCAAAATGGAATTATAAAATTTCAGTGAAAGCTGTATCGTGCACTATTTTGATATTTCGGTGTAATAGACAAAATGGTTGCAAAAAAGTTCGAAAACGCAAGTTATTTATAGCTTTGGAGCAAATCAAATGTTATGAATAAAAAAAGTACTTTTATTGTGGTAGTGTATTAGCCCCCAAAATAATCAGACATGATTATAGATAAAAATCTGTAATTTTATGATGATGAAAAAACGAACATTTACCAAAGAAGAGAAGCTTCGAATCATTAAAGAAGCAAACGAACATGGTGTATCTGCAACTA
>CAIXTV010000001.1 GCA_903922465.1 uncultured bacterium | reverse complement strand
CAAGAAGTCTACTAGTCTATACGTCCCTATCTATTCACATACGACGTAAATAGAAATAAAACCTAACAGGTTTTCAAAACCTGGTAGGTTTTCCCAATAAAATAAAATTCCCAAAAGCTAAAATTCTAAATGCCTAATAGTCTATTAGTAAACCGTCCCTATCTATTCCCTACTTCTGTTATATGAGCCAAAACCTAAGAGGTTGAAAAAACCTGGTAGGTTTTCCAATCAAATAAATTCCAAAAGCCTAAAAGTCTAACAGTCGAAACACCTAAAAGCCTATTAGTAAACCGTCCCTCTCTATTCCCTACTTCTGTTATATGAGCCAAAACCTAAGAGGTTGAAAAAACCTGGTAGGTTTTCCTAATCAAATAAAATTCCAAAAGCCTAAAAGTCTAACAGTCTAAACGCCTAATAGACTAAACGCCTATTCTGTCAATGCCTGAAATAGGATGACCCTTAATAAGAATAATTATTAACGTTAAAAACAAAAAAATGGCAAGACGAGATTAATTTAAAATGCGCGTTTCAGAAAGAAGACTAAGAACGTTTACTCTTTTGTTTAAGACAAAAAAAGTTCGTGAAATCGAAAAAGGGAAGACCAAAGTATTACCATTTTACAAAATAGCATCAATAGTATATTCAGCAGTTTTATGATAATTAGTGAATTAACTCAAATAGTATTTTCCTTAATCACGCAACCATTTCGCCGTTTTAAACCAATCTTAATAAAAATCTCAATATATATGAACCGAATAAACTATAAACCTTGTTTTACTTTCAGTTGGCATATATAAATTTGCTTCAAATTCATTGAGCTTAAATTATTACTTTTGTCGTTCCCAATCTGTTAAAAATGAAAGATAAAAAACTCCCATTAATCTATTTTTTCGCCGTAAGTTGCATGCTTATTTGGGGTTTGTCTTTCGTGTTCACCCGCATTATTTTAGACGTATACAGCCCTGTAACCGCCGTTTTCATGCGAATGCTTATCTCATCGGCTATCCTGATTCCTCTAATTTTAATCTACCGTCGAAACGAACATTTCGGAACTAAAGACTGGCTTTTGATAATGTTGGCCGCTGTTTTTGAACCTTTCTTCTATTTTTTGGGCGAGAATTATGGAATCTTAGAAACTTCCTCAACAATTAGTGCAGTAATTATTGCAACCATTCCTTTGCTTACGCCTATTGCAGCATATTATATGTTAAAAGAAAAACTTTCATGGCTCAACATTACAGGTGTTTTTATTTCTTTTTCTGGAATTGTAATCATGTTAGTAGGGAAGGACCTATCCCTTAATGCAAGCCCAAAAGGAATTCTATTTCTTTTCTTCGCCGTTTTTTCTGCAATTATCTCTACAATAATTATGAAAAAACTTTCCTCGAAATTCTCTTCACTTACCATTATTGGATATCAAAACCTCCTCGGTGGTTTGTATTTCCTCCCTTTGTTTTTAATCTTCGATTTCAAACAATTTTTATCTATTCCTTTTGATCCTAAAGTCTGGGCAACAATACTTTTTTTAGCTGTTTTTGCTTCCTCCCTTGCATTCATTATGTATGTATCAGTAATTCGGCATTTAGGAGCAAGCCGATCAAATATTTTTACTAATATTATACCCGTTTCAACAGCCATTTTCTCTTTTTTTATTCTTGATGAACAATTTACTTTTATCAAAGTTTTAGGGATAGCAATTGTTATTACCGGCGTAATGCTTTCTCAATTCAACAGATTATTACTCCACATAAAAAGCAGAAGATAAACAATAAACTACATCCCAAATTCCTTGAGAATATGCTCTTAAGTAATGAATATTGAAATTAGATTTAACCTTGATATATTATAACCTAGAATTTAATTACAAAACATGAATAATGAAGTAACAAGTATCCCTGAGTTGTTTGAAAAAACTGCTCAAACTTTTCCAGCTAATATTGCCATTTGGGAGCATGTTAATGATTCATACGCTGGTGTCACCTACCTCCAATTGAATGCGGCTGCTATTGATTTTGCCAATGGCTTGTTTACTCTGGGCATTCAAGCTGCCGATCGGATAGCCTTGCTTTCCGAGGGTAAGAAAAATTGGATTATAGCCGAATTGGGCCTTTTTATGTGTGGTGCAGCTTGTGTCCCTTTGTCTGTAAAACTCGAAGAACCTGAAGATATTCTTTTTCGAATATTGCATTCCGGAGCCAAGATGATTTTGATTTCAACAAATCAATATCCAAAAATAGATCAATTAAAACAAAGATTACCCAATGATTTTCAAATAGTAGTAATTGATGAAATAGATTCTTTCCCTGACGTTATATGCTTTAATGATGTTATGAATGCGGGGCAGGTTTTTTTTCAAAATAATCCCAACATCATTAGTGATATCATTGCTCAAATAAAGCCAGATGATTTGGCTACAATTAGTTATACTTCGGGCACCACTGCCGACCCCAAAGGCATTATGCTTACTCATAATAATTACATTGCTAATATAAACCAATGCAGTTCCTTGTTTCATGTCCCTGAATACTATGTCAACTTATTATTATTGCCTTGGGATCATTCCTTCGCTCATACAGTTGGAATTTACACTGTATTATCAAAAGGAGCTGCCATTGCTTGCGTACAGCAAGGGAAAACGGCTATGGAAACCCTTAGGAATATTCCAAAAAACATTAAAGAAATTCGACCTCACTTTATATTAAGTGTGCCTGCTTTGGCAAAGAACTTTCGCAATAATATCGTTTCCGGAATTGAACAAAAAGGAAAATTTCTTACTGCATTATTCAACTTTGCCTTAAAAACAACTTATCTATTCAATGGAAATGGCTTCAATAAAGCTAAAGGCTGGCGTTTAATATTGAAGCCTTTAATTTCCTTGTTTGATGTTATATTATTTGCAAAAATCAGAAAAGCTTTTGGAGGTCGTTTAGCCTTTTTTGTTGGAGGTGCTGCTTTGCTCGATATTGATTTGCAAAATTTCTTCTATGCCATAGGAATCCCTATGTATCAGGGTTTTGGATTAACAGAAGCTGCTCCAGTAATTTCCTGCAATTCTCCCCTTAATCATAAATTAGGGACCTCTGGTAAGATTGCTAAGGGTATTGAATGTACAATATGTGATGATGCAGGAAATCTTCAACCTACTGGGGTAATTGGCGAAATTGTTGTAAAAGGTGACAATGTAATGAAAGCCTATTGGAATAACCCCCAAACAACTGCTCAAACTCTTAAGAATGGAAAACTTTATACTGGCGATTTAGGCTATTTCGATAAAGATGGTTTTTTAATAATTAGTGGCAGGTTTAAAAGTCTTTTAATAAGTAGTGATGGCGAAAAGTTCAGCCCTGAAGCTATCGAAGAACATATTACCGAACATTCTCCAATCATACAACAAATTATGCTGTATAATAATCAGCATCCTTACACTGTTGCTCTTATTGTTCTCAATATTGCTAAACTTAAAATCTTAATAAAGCAGCATTCTCATCATAAAAACCCTACTGCCGAAAAAATTATTGAAATAATTAAAGCAGAAATTTCGGCTTATAAAAGTGACGGCATTCATCAGGGTACTTTTCCAGAGCGATGGCTGCCCGCCTCTTTTATTATTCTTGAAGATGAATTCAACGAAAAAAATCATATGATAAACAGCACAATGAAAATGGTTCGGCCAACAATAATTAAAACATATAAAACCGAAATAGATTATCTTTATTCAGCTGAAGGAAAGAATATTTTAAACAAAATGAATCTTCAAAAAATCACAAAATTATTATCAATTTCATAATGAAAAAGCTAAAGAATCCCTACACTCGTTTTAAAAGCTATAATTGCTTCGGATGCTCTCCTGATAATGTATTGGGCCTGAAAATGGAGTTTTATGATGATGGGGAGAAACTCCTTACAAAGTGGATGCCTGCAAAACAATTCGAAGGATATACCAATGTTTTACATGGTGGAATTCAGGCAACACTTTTAGATGAGATTTCTGGCTGGGTAATAAATACCAAAGTTCAAACATCTGGTTTGACAATTTCAATGGATGTTAGATTTTTAAAACCAGTTCACATAGATGAAGGCGAACTCACCATAATATCATGGGTGAAAGACGTAAACAGAAAAATAGCAATAATTGAATCTGAACTTTATAATGCATCAAATGTAAAATGCACAACTTCATCCATGAAATTTTATCTGTTTCCTGAAGAGCAAGCAAAAGAAAAACTGAATTATACAGGGAAAGAAAGTTTTTATGAATAAAAAAAAAAGAGGCTTATGCCTCTTTTTTTTTCTTAGTAATGATAAGAAGTTCTTCTCTTGTTTTTAATTATATAATTCTGATGTATCGACACTGTATTCCTGCGTAATTTCTTTTGATATTGGCTGGAATGCCCTACACTTCCTGTTGCTCTTCGTTTATATGAGAGCTTTTTGTAATTTGAATAGGAGTGAGAACAAGAAGTGAAAACCTCTAACGTTCCGAACATTAAAATAATAACCAGAGGGTAAATAAGCCACTTTTTGAAGGGTTTCATAAGATTTTTAGTGTTATTTCGAAAAGTAAAATTATATATTTTTTTTATGCAACCAAATGTTTAGTGAAAATAAATGCAAATTATTATTTTTAACGATGATTTTACCGGTTTGGTTACAGCGCTTTTCTAGGTTAAAATGTTAAATTAATTTAAACCTTACTGTTTTTGCAATAAAGATAACTCAGATTACATAATAAACAGTAATTTTGAATCACTTTATATTTAAACTAATCCGATGTTGGGAAAATTCATAAGACTATTTTTGCTTCTACTAATGCCTATTCTGTTTTCTTTGCCTCACTCGGCAAAAGCTCAGAATTATCCTGATGGCAAAGATTCCTTAATATATGAAAGCTTAAACGATAGCATCGATATCGTTTCAAATTTTTATGATTTTACTGATTCGCTAGAGTTTTTATTTTCGGGTGATTCTTCTCTTGTTGACTATGAAGATATTTTATTGGAACATCCATCCGATTCTTTATATCTGAGTTGGGATAATGAAAGCACCCACTATCCCAAAATTGATTTATCAAACAAAGCAGATACAACTATTCTTGTACTTGCAGATAAAATAAAACATTTATTCTCAAATCCGGTTGACGGCTTGGTTACCTCTCAGTTTGGCATGAGGAGGTATCGTTATCATTATGGAACTGATGTAAATCTCGCCACGGGCGACTCTGTAAGGTGTGCCTTTGATGGTAAAATCCGAGTAAAAAAAAGAAGCCGATCCTATGGATATGTGGTTGTTGTCAGACATCTTAATGGTCTCGAAACCTTATATGCCCACTTATCAAAGATTTTAGTTGACACGAATCAGGAAGTTAAGGCAGGGGAAATAATCGCCTTGGGAGGCAATACAGGTCGTTCTCATGGAAGTCATCTCCATTTCGAAACAAGGTATCTAGGCAGTCCAATTAATCCAGAACAGATAATTAACTTTAGTGAGAGGAAATTGATTTCTGATACTCTTTACCTAACAAAAAACTATTTTAATTATCGAAAGAGTATTGAGTCAATTAAAAATGCAAAATACTATAAGGTGAAATCTGGCGATACTCTTTCAGGTATAGCCGCTAAATTTAGAACATCCGCGTCGAATCTTAGAAAAATTAATCGTTTAGGTAAAAATTCCCTCATCAGAGCAGGTAAGCGTATTAGAGTAAGGTAATCGAAGTTTGTTAATAAGTATTTTAGTTTTTTTGCATTAATGCATCTTCACATTGCAATTTCTATTAATTTTGCAAAGCATTGGTGAAGATTAATTTTTCAGTATTAATCTTTAAAGGGAATCAGGTGAAAAACCTGAACAGTACCCGCTGCTGTAAGCTCTTTAACTTTTTAATAATCTATGCCACTTATCATTTTCATGGTTGGGAAGGCAATTAAAAAGGGAGTAAGTCAGAAGACCTGCCAATACAATTTTAGAGTTCAATGCTTTCGGGTGAAAAGCTGAGAATAAATAATCTAACGAAAATTTATTCTGAAGATTTCCCGTTTGTTTTGAGTTAGTAATGTAATTTAACTTGAAATATAACAACATGAAAAAAAACTTATTTACTATAATCACTATGATTATTGTGTTTGGAATATCGTGCATAAATGCAAAGGCCCAAACCGTTTCTGATTTTCAAAATCTCAACCTTGGGCCTGATAGCTATTGGAATGGTAGCGATTTGTCTGGTGGATATATCTCTGGAGCCTGTAATTTTATTAACGTCTATGATACGACTTTCTTTTCCTGGAGTGGTTTTGCATACTCTAATAAACAGGATACAATTACTGCTTCATGGTCAAATCAATATAGTTGCATAAAAGGTAAAGGAGTCCTTGGTACTTCAAACTATGCGTTGGCTTATGTTTATAATGAGCCAAAGGCGATAATTAGCAACCAGCAATCAAAAGGATATTCAAAAGGAATGTATGTGACAAATTCCACTTACACTTATATGAGTATGTTAAATGGAGATCCTTATTGTAAAAAGTTTGGAGGTATAAGTGGAAATGATTCCGATTGGTTTAAACTTTCAATAATTGGATACCATTATCCGCAAATACCTGACACCATTTCGTTTTATCTTGCTGATTATCGCTTTTCGAATAATGCTCTTGACTATATAATAAAAGAGTGGACTTGGGTTGATTTGACTTCTTTTAATAATGTTGATAGTTTAGGCTTTTTCTTAAGCTCAACAGACAATGGTACATGGGGAATGAACACCCCCGCATATTTTTGTGTTGATAATCTTACGATAGATTATGCCCCTTTTGTTTTAAATCCTCTGGCTAATATAAATTTCAGTGAGAACTCTCTTTCTCAATCAATGAGTATTGCAAATGTATTTGATGACATTGATTCTCCTAGTTTAACCCTTAATTATTCAATAGCAAAGGTTTCTGATACGACTAAAATCAGTGCGTCATTAAATGGTCTGAACTTAAATGTTAATAATGCAGTTCTTTTACCTGTTAAATCTTATATCGATTATAATGAATATGTGGTTCTTTCATGTCAATCGAATGGCTTGATAGCTTATGATACAGTTTATGTAAACGCTCACATACTATATACTGGAATTAATATCCAAGATTTCAGCAGTAAAATCATATTGTACCCAAATCCTGTAGCTTCTGTTTTACATATTAAAGGAGTAACCAAAGACGATGAATATGAACTCCTAAATATGGAAGGTAGTATAATAAAGAAAGGCGTATTTCAAAAAACAGTTGATTTAGATATGAATTTATTACCTTCCGGTTTATATTTGATAAAGCTTAAGTGCGCTAATTCGACAATTACAAAACGGTTTGTCAAGAATTAAATGAGAAGCTTATCCTTTTGTATTTTATTTATGGTATTAATGACTAAGCCTTTTTCTGTGGTTTTGTCTAATAATGTTCAGGTGGATAGTGTTATTTTATTAGATAATCAAACTATCCGATTCAATATAAGTTGGGATAATAGTTGGAAACTCGAAGGTGTTTGCGCCCCTAACAATCACGATGCCGTATGGCTTTTTGTTAAAAGAATAAATATTCAGGGCGAAGTTTTTCATTGCGATATAAGTTCAGTCTATTCTGATTATTCTTTTTCTGATGGTCTTGATATTGAAACCGTAACAGATTCAAAAGGCATTTTTATTAAAAGAAATTATCAGGGCAGTGGAATTGTTTCGGGTTATGTCATTCTAAAATTAGTTGATCCCTTACCTTATGGAACACAAAAGATAGACGTTCATGCAATAGAAATGGTATATATTACTGAAGGACCTTTTTATTTAGGGGACAGTCTCTCAATTAATTCCTTCAGGCAAGGGAGTGATTCAAGTTCTTTTTTTGTTCAAAGTGAAAGTGTTTTGGATACAGGCGCTTTATCATCACAACTATATAATAGTGGAACATATTCCCCGGAAGGAAATATTCCTGCTTTGTATCCAAAAGGATGCAGTGCTTTTTACTGCATGAAATATGAAATTTGTCAACAGCAATATGTTTCTTTCTTAAATAGTTTAACGTTTCAGCAACAATGTTTACACACAGCCGTTTCACCTACTTTATCTGCAAACACTCCTGTAATGAATTCCTTTAGTACATCTAGAAATGGCATAGTTATTAAAATTCCTTCAAACGGAACTTCATCAGCAGTGTATGCCTGTAATTATAATGCTGATGCAATATTTGATAATACAGATGATGCTTCAACAAGGGCTTGTAACTTTCTAAATTGGGCAGATTTAGCCGCTTATCTTGACTGGGCTGGTTTAAGACCGATGACAGAGTTTGAATTCGAGAAGGTTAGCCGTGGTCCTTTAGCATCTGTAAACAGAGAGTTTTCATGGGGGAATCCTTACATTACTGATGCTAGTCAACTTGTTTTTGATGGAACTTCAATAGAAGGTGTTTCTGATTTATTGCTTGCAGGATCAGGAATAGCAAATCATGGAAATTATTCCCCAAACGATTTAGGAGTATTGCGCAATGGTTTTGCAGGCACTGATTCAACTAATCGATTAAGTATAGGAGCAACTTATTATGGTGTACTTGAAATGAGTGGCAACCTTTGGGAAATATGTGTAAATGTTAGCACGGATGGCCTTAATTTCACCAGAGTTAATGGTGATGGAAATCTTAATTATGCAGGATTTGCAGATGCATTGACTTGGCCTTTGACAGATGGCAGTGGTGCTGGATATCGAGGTGGTGGCTGGAAAAGTGGAATAAATGGTTCTTTTAGAGATTTAGCAATCTCAGATCGCTTTTACGCAGGTTTGAAGCCTTCAACACGTATTGATACTTCAGGTGGGAGGGGAGTTAGGTGATATGATGAACATGAAAAAGTTTTTTATAATTTCAACTTTTTATTTTATTACCCTTCAGAACTATGCTCAATCGGCATATCATGGAGGTGAGGGAGATGGTTATGCTTTCTCCGAAGTTTTCATTGAAAATGCTGGAATTAAAGATTATTCTATTCAGTCCAATATTTTATATCCTAACCCGGTTTTAGCTGGACAGCATTTATATATGAAAACTAAAGTTTCTAACTTAGAGTCGTTACAATATTCTCTTAAAAATATTTTAGGTGAAACCCTACTCGAAGGTTACTTTTACGCTAGCAAGTCAGACATATATTCATTTCCATTTGTTTGTTTTGAAAAAGGGATTTATTTTTTGTCAATCCAGGACCAATACGTGAATATGACTTTTAAATTGGTCGTAAATTAGGTGAATATAGAAATGACCTTGAATATAATGGCAAATCCAGGAAATTTCATTTTGTCAATCAAACGAATTTTGGTGGTTATTTTCAGCATATTTTGTTTGAATTCATTTTCGCAGAAGATTTCCGATACAATTCATTTAAAAGGAGTGGATGTCTATACTTCCCGTAAGGGAAATGATCCGTATTTGCAGTCGCAAATGGATTCTCTTATGATAGCAAAATCGATTCAAGTAAATCTGTCTGATTTGATTTCGCGCAATACTTCTGTTTTTATTAAGTCCTATGGAATTGGAAGTCTTTCCACTCCTTCTTTTAGAGGAACATCAGCTAATCATACCCTTGTTGAATGGAACGGCATGAAGTTGAACTCTGCAGTTAATGGGCAAATTGATTTTGCTATCATTCCTGCAACTGCATTTGATAAATTAGACATTAAGTTTGGATCAGCTGGTCTTTCAGAAAGCACTGGTGCTTTTGGTGGTGTTATTCAATTGAGTAGCGAGGCCAATTGGCTGAATAAACTTAATATCTCTTTAAGTCAATTCTATTCGAACCTGAACAATTTCACAAGCCTATTAGTTGTAAAAGCAGGGAATACATCTTTTCAATCGGTGACTAGACTAAGCAATGTTTCGAATGACAATCTCTTTTCCTATAACAATTTTCTTAAAACAGATGACCCTCTTGAAAACACCCGAAACAATAGCTTTAATCAGCAAGCATTTATTCAAGAATTATATTGGCATTCTGCAAACTTGCAGCAATTCTCTTTAAAATTGTGGTATAGCCATAATGAAAGGGAAGTTCCTGCTATCATGAATCCCCAGAATTCATCAAATTATTCGACACAACTCGATGAAAGCTTTTTTGCTTGTTCGCATTGGAGTCTGCAATCGAAAAGTTCCTTTCAACTGAACAACGATTTAAATTATTCTTATTCCCTTATTAATTTTAAAGACAGTTTGAGCAGCCTTTTTGTATCGCATTTCATCAACACTTTAACAGAAAAGTTTACGTTTAAACATCTTCAATTATTGAAATGGATGAACCTTTCAGGAGGTTTTAATTTTGAATATAGTAAAGTGGTTTCCGACAATTTTTCATCTTATAAATACCGCCCAATTACTACAGCTTTTGCCGATTTAAATGTCGTCATCACGCAAAAATTATCATTTGATGTTCAGGCAAGAGAGAACTACTTAGATAATTCTTTTGCCCCTTTAGCATTTGTTGCAGCTATGGATTATAAACCCTTCAACTCACTCGAATTTTATGTAAAACCAAACATTTCCACTAACAATCGTTTTCCCACAATGAACGATTTGTACTGGGTTCCGGGAGGAAACCCTAATTTGGAATCGGAAAGGAATTACACAGGGGAACTTAATTTGTATTTCGAAACATCACCAAAGAAAAAGCATTTTCATTTGACGGTTTCTTTTGCAGCTTATCTTTCGGATATCAATAATATGATTATTTGGGCTCCTTTAAATACTTCTTATTTTGAACCGCAAAATCTTAAGAAAGTAAAATCCGAGGGCATTGATTTACTAACGACTACTAACTTGGTATTAAACAAATGGAAATATTCAATAAACGTAAATTACTCCTATTGTAAGTCTATAAATGAAAAGTCCAATCTTAATAATGACAATTCTGTCGGAAAGCAAATGATATATACTCCTCTGCATTCTGCTAATGCATCTTTTTCAATTGAACATTCGGGTTTTATTTTTACTTATTGGCAGCTATATGTAGGAAATAGGTTCATAAGTTCTGATAATATGATTTATTTACCCGATTATAGTCTGGGCAGTTTGCAATTAAGCAAAAACTTCAACATGAAATCCTTTTCATTACAACTTATGGTGGGAGTTCAAAACGTTTTTGACGAGGCATATGAGTCCGTGGCATTTCGCCCAATGCCAGGAAGGTTCTACGAAATGGGCTTAAGGTTGGGTTATAATAAATAGTTTGAGTTTTGATTTTCCCATCAAACTTTATATACACAAATCATCCCAAAGTTTTACGCAACAAAATCTGCCTAAATAATATTATGAATCATATACCACAATTATTTTATTTCAGAAGGTAAATCAATTGTCATATCCTTTTACTTTTAGTAAATTTGTACCCAACAATAATATGAAAACTAAACTAACATTACTGTTCATCATCGTTTTCTTTGCGGCTTGCCATAAAGATCCCGGACCCATCGACAATTCACCTACGCCTAACCCCTCAGGGAATTACACCCATGGGGTATTTGTAATGAACGAAGGGAATTTTCAATGGGGGAATGCTTCCGTTTCTTTTATTCATTTGAATGATTTTAGCATTGAAAACAATGTATATGAAGCCGTTAATCAACAAACATTAGGCGATGTAGCTCAATCGATGACCATTCATGCGAATAAAGCTTACCTAGTTGTAAATAATTCACACACCATAGTGATAGTCAATTTATCTGATTTTAAAACGATAACAAAGATATCAGGTTTTAATTCCCCCCGTTATATGTTAGTAGTCAATGATGCTAAAGCATACGTAAGCGATTTATACCAAAATGCCATATATGTTGTTAATTTAGAAAGCAATACTATTCAAAAAACCGTTGTAGCTTCGGGTTGGACCGAGCGAATGCTAATGTTAAATGGGAGAGCATTCATTACAAATATGGACAATGCGAATGTGTTGGTGATGGATACAACAACCGACGCCATTGTCGATAGCATTTCCACTGTTAAGGAGCCTAATAGCTTCGTGATAGATTATCTAGATCGTTTGTGGGTTCTTTGCAGCGGGGGGGCTAATCATGAACAAATCCCTGCACTCATGTGCATTAATCCTTCTACTCTTCAGGTTGTTGCCCAATATAATTTCAATGCAGGAGATTATCCAACAGAATTATGCATTAATAAAGAAGGAACAGAGTTGTTTTACTTAAATTCTGGGGTATATAGAATGTCCACTTCGGCAAGTACTTTGCCCACCATGCCTTTAATAGCGCAAAGTGGAAAAGTGTTTTATCGTATGGGTGTTCATCCGCAAAACAATGATGTTTTCGTAACCGATGCCGTAGATTATTTGCAGGATGGATGGGTTATGCAATTCGATTCCAACGGAAATGCTCTCCATTCGTGGAAAGCAGGAAGAATACCGGGCTATATTTGTTTTTATCCTTAAACAGATTTATAAGTGATTAGGAATCTTATAGAGGTAAACAATTTACACTCCTGAATATCCCAAAGCAAAATCTCAATTTCTATGCAAGTAAGCTCAAGTCGTATCTCATTACTCATATCTCAGAAAAAACACCTATCTTTGAACTAATATTTTAAACCCTATTAAAACTATGTATCTTTTCTTTGACACCGAAACAACAGGCCTCCCCAAAAACTGGAAAGCTCCTGTTAGTGATGTAAACAATTGGCCTCGATTGGTGCAATTGGCATTTTTATTCTTTAACAATGAAGGAAAACTACTTGTTGGTGGCAACCACATTATTCGCCCAGACGGATTTACTATTCCCGCTGATGCATCTAAAATACATGGCATCACAACCGAAAGAGCTCTGAATGAAGGGAAAATATTGAAGATTGTGCTCGACGAATTTAATGCCTTAATTGAAGAAGCCTCTTGCCTGGTAGCACATAACATGAGTTTCGATGAGAAAATAGTCGGAGCCGAATTCATACGAAATGGTATGCCCAACTCAACGGATTCTAAAAATAAGATTTGTACCATGCAAAGCACCACAAACTTTTGTAGAATTCCTGGAAACTATGGCTTCAAGTGGCCAAAACTCTCTGAATTACATTTTATTTTATTCAACGAAAACTTTCAAGAAGCCCACAACGCTGAAGCCGACATCACAGCCACTGCTCGATGTTTCTGGGAACTAAAACGAATGGGGAAAATATAAAGAGAAGTTTAAACTATTTAAGAATAGAATTCATGTTTCATTATCTTAATAATCAATAGATTGATGCAAGACGTTTCAAGGAAGCAAAACATTAGATGGAATATGAATTAAGAATTATATTCATTTAAGTAATGTTTTAGTAGAAATGCACAAATTCTCTGTTTTTAGCCTTGTCTTTGATTTGATAATTTAGTGAGATTTTCAGCTTATGCGTATGCTTACAAAAAGTGATTTTTCCCCGATTTCTGAAGGCTTAGCTTCTGCACGGAGGAATGCTATAGCCATTCCAGAATGAAATTCGATTAAATGCATTGATAATCACAGCACTTACACACTTGTTTCAGAACGTTTATTCATCCTTAAAATAACTAAAAGAATACTTTCTGAATCTAAAAGAATACTTTCTAGAACAAAAGGAATACTTTCTAGTGCTAAAGTAATTCCCGGGAGGTCATTAGGAATTCCTGAGAGGTCATCGAGATATGCTGATAGGTCATCAGGAATACCTAATAGCTTATTAGGAATACTTAACAGAGTTAAGGGTGTTTCTGAAGGGGTATTGGAAAGGGTTGAAAAGTCATTAGGTATTCTTTTCAGCCTAGAAAGTATTCCTAATGATACGTCAGGATATCCTAATACTTACTCGGGAATTCCTAATGCTTGCTCAGGTATTCCTAATGGTCTGTCAGGAATTCATT